>NZ_JBFHFD010000450.1:0-7080 GCF_041583735.1 Novipirellula sp. | reverse complement strand
GAAACGGCAACCCTATCAAGAGGGAATGGTGTTCCGCTGCAATCTTGATGGCAGCGAATTTGAAACGCTCGGCTGGAACTTTCGTAACAACTGGATGGTCACCGTCGACTCGTACGGATCCATTTGGCAATCCGATAACGATGACGATGGCAATAAAGGCGTGCGAATCAATTACGTGATGGAGTTTGGGAACTACGGTTACAAAGACGAAAAGACAGGTGCTGGATGGCGCTCACCTCGGACGGGGATGAGCACCGCGATTCCCGAACAGCACTGGCACTTGAACGATCCAGGCGTCGTTCCCAACCTGCTATTGACCGGCGCAGGATCGCCCACCGGGATCACGGTTTACGAAGGTGATTTGTTGCCCATGTTTCGAGGCGATTTGATTCACTGTGACGCGGGACCCAATGTCTGCCGCGGTTACCTACTGGAAAATGACGGTGCTGGTTATCGTGCCGAAATCCGTGACATCTTGACCGGTACACGCGACAAATGGTTTCGCCCGTCCGATGTAAAGGTGGCTCCCGATGGATCGTTAGTGATCGCCGATTGGTACGATCCTGGCGTCGGCGGCCATGGGATGGGGGATCTCGATCGAGGTCGCTTGTTCCGAATCGTGCCGAGTGATCACGACGGCAAATACCAAACGCCAAAGTTTGATTTCACCAGCATCGATGGGGCCATCGAAGGACTCAAGAACCCGAACTACGCGGTTCGCGCGATGGCTTGGCAATCGCTGCACAAGCGAGGAGCGGATGCCGAATCGGCACTCGCGAAGCTGGCGTCGTCAAAAAATCCGATCTATCGTGCTCGCGCGTTTTGGTTGCTGGGCAAGATCGAGGGGCGTGGTGAGAAAACCGTTTCCGCAGCGATCGCGGACGATGATCCCAATATTCGCATAGTTGGCGTCCGCTTAGCGCGTCAATTGAATCACGATGTTAGTGACTACGTTCCCCGGTTGATCAAGGACGATTCATCTCAAGTACGTCGTGAATTGTTGGTCACGCTTCGCCATACCGACGCGGCTCAAAAGGCAAATTGGTGGGCCGAGCTGGCACTGCAACATGACGGCCACGACCGCTGGTACCTCGAAGCACTTGGGGTGGCGTCCGATACCGACGCGGACGCCTGTTTCGCCGCTTGGCTCGAAAAGGTGGGTGAGCATTGGGATTCGCTTGCAGGACGTGACATCGTTTGGCGAAGTCGATCCGCATTGGCACCTGCCTATCTGGCGAAACTTTTGCAAGATCCAGCCACCAGCGAAGCAGATCAAGCACGTTACCTTCGCGCACTGGATTTCCATGAGGCAACGGAGAAAGAGGAGTCGCTGAAACGTCTGGTCATTTCAGCCGCGAGTTCCACAGTTGCCGCGGGAAGCCAGAAAGACAAGTTGGTGGTCGAAGCGGTTTTGCGACTTGGTGATTTCGACTTTGAAGGTAGCGGTCCAGCGAAACATTCGGTACTGCGCTATTTGCGTGCCCAGCCTGGAACGGACGCGTATTTCGATTTGTTAAGTCGTTTCAAATTCAGCGAAATGGCGGACGACTTGGTCGAGTTCAGTCTGACGCACCACGACCAAACCAGCGGTGTCCGTGCCGCGGAGATTTTGTTTTCGATGGATCGGCAATCGTTGCTGCTCGATGCAATGCAAAGCGATGACATCAAGCGGCGTGTTGCGGCGGTGACGTTGGTGGGGCATGCGGGACGCAATCAAGCCGTTTCGTTGTTGTTGCCGCTGGTTACGACGGATGGTTTGCCCAACGAAGTGCGTGTCGCGGCGCTAGAGGGAATCTCGCGACGTCCCAATGGTCGCAAAAGACTGCTCGACGTGGTCGTCACTCGAAAATTGCCAGAGGACTTAAAGTTTGCCGCGGCGAACGTGCTGTTATCGACCGAAGAGGAAGCGATTCGCAACGAAGCGGCGAAATACCTCGAGCTTCCCGCGACCGCCGACAGCCAACCGTTGCCGCCGCTGGTAATGCTCGTGAAGCGACGTGGTGACGTGGCTGCCGGCGCCGAGGTGTTCCGTAAAACAGGGACGTGCATCAACTGTCATAAAGTGAATGGCGAAGGAAAAGAAGTCGGACCGGATTTGTCCGAGATCGGCAGCAAGTTATCGCGGGAAGCGATGTACGTTTCAATTCTGGACCCCAGCGCGGCGGTCAGTCACAACTTCGAAACCTACAGCCTGCTCACTGACGACGGTTCGGCGATCACCGGATTGTTGGTCAGCGATAACGCAGAATCGGTCACGCTACGCAACGCCGAGGGGATCGATCAAACGGTCAGCAAGGATGAAATTGAAATCTTTCAAAAGCAATCCAAGTCGTTGATGCCCCAAGATCTGCAGCGATTGATGACCGCCGATCAGCTGGTCAACCTCGTCGAATACACCCTAACGCTAACAAAAAAGTAACGCCAGCGAATCTTTCGCGTGAGGCTTTGCCTGCTTCTACTTCTCAATCTTAATCATACTCTTAATCCTAATCTTCTCTGCTTGTTTCCCGATTCTGCGAAGCTTGCTCGGACGGGATTAAGAGTCAGAGTTACAGTCCCAAGATCCAGAGCCCCGGCATCACCGCGACGATGGAGCGACCAGGATTTGTGACGCTATCGATTCCGCCTGAGGAGCAGTGGAGCGACTCACTTCGCTGGCTCACAAGAGAACAGCAAGAGCGGTTTGCCACCGCGGAATTTTTCACAATGTTACAAATACAGATCACCGGCCGGTATTTGAGACTCCCTCAACGCTCGCCACCGAAGTAAGCGGTTGCTGATTGTTGCAACGGCAAGCTCCGGACAAGACCTTCGTGATCGCAAACAAGCTGGCTGCGGTTTCGCAAAGAGGGCAACAGGGAAGGGAAAACCCATTCCACAAACCGAAAGAATTTGCAGCAACGAGCAGTACCTCGCCAACAAAACTGGATTAAATTCAAGGAAATCAAAAACGAGACTCCAGCGCGGGGTTTCCTCCCCCATAAAGTACGACACCAAGTCGTACATAACTCCGTTGTGCGACCTACCGTGAGGCGATGCGATACATATTCTGCCGCACATCATTGCGCTCTTCGTTGTCGGGCTCATCTGCCTTTGGGGCGCGCTCTGCGTTCTCTCTATCGGCGGATGGTTTGTACATCGCAACGATCACTTGCACGATCCACCCATCGACGAGAGTGAACTGCCCGACTTCGGCAATCCCGGCTACTCATGGCGTGATCCCATCGTTTGGGTGTTTGGCTTTTTCTGCTGGCCCGTGTTGGTCGCTCTTCGCTTAGACTCTTGGTACCGTTCACGATATGGCGGGCCTCAACCGTAGATTGCCGGTCGCACAACATGGTTTTTACGCTAGGCCTTCGGCACACCTTCCCTGTTTGGCGACGCGGGCTGGCCTTGGTACAATCTCTCGTAGTTCAGACCTCGCTCGCTTCGTTTAGGGCGGTGTCGTAAAAACCTTCCGTTGGGCGACCTACCGCATGTCCTCCGAAGCGTCCGTTGCAAACGCCATCGGTGAAATGGTGGACTTCTTTCTGCCGCACTGCGACGACACTAAAACGCTGATCGAACTCAAAGCGATGGCATCAGATCGCACTCGGTGGCGATTGGGGCATCATCTCTTCGACCGCATCCGCAACAAGATGCTCAAGGCCGATCGCAAATCCGATATTCGCCTCCAGCACCAGTACTCGTTCGAGGAAATCTGCGCGAAAACACTGTTCAACCTTTCTGGCTCGCCTGCTCCGTTCGACGATGATTCGCCGTTTTGGGTTATTCCGATTGCCTTGCAATTTGCCGCACAACTCAAACTTGATGACCCATACTCGATGACACGGCTCTTGCAGTCGCGATCCGATGGTTAGCTGGCTGGTTGTTCAGCGACCGCTAACATGGTTTTTACGCTAGTTGCTTCGCGATCACCATCCATGTTTCGCAACTCGGGCTATTGTTGGTAAACTGTTTGGCAATTCAGAGTCCACCGCTTCGTTCACGGCGATGTCGTAAAAACCTCCCGTTGTGCGACCTAAGCTAGTATAATGCGAACATGAACACTTCAGACTTTCGCGACATGCCCGTCGCTGACAAACTTCGACTCGTAACACAGCTTTGGGACGACATTGCTTCGTCCCCCGAGCCGATCGTGGTACCGCCGGAAGTGATCCGCGAGGCTTCTCGCCGATCCGCCGAGCTAGCGGCAGATCCTTCGCTCGCAATCGACGATGACGAACTCTGGCGTCGGGTTGATGGCTAAGAAACGTCGCTACCATCCTCTTGTCGCCAATGATCTTTCGTCCGCCGCAGAGTATTACGACGGAATCTCCGTCGAGCTGGGAAAACGCTTTCGTGCGTCGGTTCGCAATCGACTGCATGCTGTCTCAGCTCGCCATGAATCTTTTGCAGTCATCCACGATCAAATGCGGGCCGTGTTGTTCGATCGGTTCCCATATGTTTTGATCTTTGAGGATCACGCCGACTCTGTCGCGATACTCGGAATTTTTCACGCTGCTTCCGATCAGCAAGGTTGGTTCACTCGGTCTTACTAGTGTGTTTGGTCGCACAACATGGTTTTCACGCACGGGCCTTCGGAACACCTTCGTTTGTGATTCAAGCAGCGCCGGCGTATCATTAGCTTTTCTTGATTCAAACTCCACCGCTTCGGTAACGGCGGTGTCGCAAAAACCTTCCGTTGTGTGTCACTACCGAATCCTTGAGGCGTCGTTAATTGGACACATGGACAACCATACTCGTTGTGGTTGGCGTCGTAATTGCTGCCTCAGTTTCTCGTACGAACTGCGACGTTCTCGCAACCGCAGGATGTCCCGCGATATCCTTTCCGACTCGTCGTGCCCTGAATGCGATCGGGTTATCGGCCCCGACGCGGCGCGCGTGGCCATTGCGTCGTTCCGCCTTGATAAACCCATCTCGATTGGCAACTTTGGACTGTGCGCTGTTCACTGCTCTTATTGCAGTCATCAATTCTACGATCACATCAACAAATGCCAGATTGTTTTGTCGCCATATTGGTGGCAAGCCGACCGTGATGCAACGTGACACACGACTTCTAAGGGTTTGGGAGCAGCGAGGGACGAGCCTGATCCCCACCCCAATGTTCAAGGCGAGCCGTTTCGTGGCGGGAAGCGGCTGGATCGTCAACGTGACGCCGTATCACATTATGAAGTGCTAGTGGGGAGTGCAGCACGATGCATCGCAGTGCCATGGATGAGTTGCTGCATTCAGAAGAATACAAGAAAATGGGTGACAGAAAAATGAAGATGCTGCAATTGGGGGACTGATCATTTTTCTGTCCTTCATCTTCCTGTAAATTCAGCTTTGCTTGATTGATCGATCAAGCGATGCTTCACAAGGTCAATTCCTATACACCGAACTGATTAGCCACTCACAGTGTCTTGCCAGCAACCATGGACTAAAATCAGGACAAACCAAATCGAGTCTCCAGTGTGGAGGCTCCTCCCGTTAAAGTACGCCATCAAGTCGTACATAACTCCGTTGGGCGGCACAGATGCAGCTAACCGTTCGCAAGATGATGCAAACGTCCGGCCCCGGCTATGTCGTCAAATACACAGCTGACTTTGACGCCGTTCCGTCGACCGACGCTGTAACTGCTTCTGTCGCCAACTGGATGCCCGACGATGCTGAGCCGACTTTGGTCGAACTGGCCCGTGAGTTCATCGCTGATGCCTTCACGCAAGTCCTTAACCCGCGCGGCCTGCCCGCCACGGTTGTGATCCGCGACCTTGTGATTCACGATGTTGACTTTTCAGAATACGCGTTCAAACGCTTCACAATTGCTGGACTCGAGGCGCTGCTAGCGGAATCCAGCGCGTAGTGCCGCCCAACATGGTTTTTATGCTAGGCCTTCGGCACACCTTACATCTTTGGCAACGGGGGCTGGCGTTGGTACAATTTCTCGTACTTCAGACATCGTTCGCTTCGTTCAGGGCGGTGTCGTAAAAACCTTCCGTTGGGCGACCTCAAACTAAATGGATATCGAACCGCTCGAAGTTTATGCTCGTGACTCAAACTTCGCGGTTATCAAACCGCCCGGTCGCAATTTTCCCGGCGCTGTGATTCAGGGCGACTCACTGGCATCATTGTGCCGCACCGCACTTCAACTCGCTCGACAAGTTGGCTCGCTCCCCAATGCTCCGGAGGACCTCGCTGACTGCGCCGAGGAGGTTGCCGACGCTCTACTTGACCGCGTCTTGCACTATCAGGCCGTATTGGATGCTCACGGCATAGATTATCCGCACGCCAATGCACTCTCGGACGCGGATCGCGTCAAACTTACCCCGGATGGCGACGCCTAGGGTAGTGCAACGGTCGCCCAACATGGTTTTTACGCTAGGCCTTCGGCACACCTTCGCTCTTTGGCAACGGGCGTTGGCTTTGGTACAATCTCTCGTAGTTCAGGCATCGCTCACTTCGTTTAGGGGCGGTGTTGTAAAATCCTTCCGTTGGACGCCGCAGTGCTCAAAGAATCGCAAAGCAGCGATCTTCAGTTGTTAGCGACGCGACTTGGTTTTTCCGGGCTGCAAACCGCCGAAATACAATCCGTCGCCCATCGGTTACTCAACGCGGGCATTTACGACGACGCCCTTCTCGCGATCATCGACTCAGACCCTCCCACACAGTCTGAAGTCTTACCACCATTTCGCCAATACTTGGCTGCTAATGACATTGTTGTTCCCGATCGCGATGCAGCCGTTTGGACGCTACTGCGTCATCACATTCGACGAATTGCCGATGGATGCGATCGCCCGCACGACGCACTAGGCTCTGTCTGAAAACCTTAAATTGCGGAATTCCATGGGGCGATGATTCGAAGATAGCGACCGATCATCGATAGGTTCACCATTGCAAGAAAGTTTCGTGCGAGCTTCTCATAGCGAGTGGCGACACTCCTTCAGCCAGCCAATGGTTTGTTCAATGATGCAGCGACGTCGGTAGGTTCGCTTGTTGAACGCCACCGGACGCTTGTTACGATATTCGTTTTTCTTGCTCTGAATGACCGGTTCAATGCTTCGCTCCAGGAGCCAATGGTCAATCCAGTCGTAGCGATAG
>NZ_JBFHFD010000449.1:0-7097 GCF_041583735.1 Novipirellula sp. | reverse complement strand
CAGCCCTTGCGCCGCGTAATCGTCTTTGCTCGATTGGCGAAGCCGTTCAAGGTCGGTGATGTCGGCGTCATCAAAATTGGTGACACGAGGAACGGTCGACCAACTCGCATGCATTTGTTTGGAGATCGTTTTGCGGATCTTGCTCATGCGTTCGACATGCACACTGCCGAAGTCATCGCTGCTGGCGGTGCCAGGTGCCGAGGATTCGCGGGGGGCCATTTGGCTGGACGTGCTGGCGGCCGTGGGCGAGGTTGTCGCAGCGGTGCCGCCACTGTTTCTCGCGACTTGGTTAGCGGTGCGCACGACGGCCAGGACGTCGTCGCGAGTGATTCGGCCCGATTCGCCTGATCCTTGAACGGCCGCCAAGTCGACGCCGACTTCGCGTGCAAAACGGCGGATCGCTGGCCCCGCAGGGATCACTTCGCCCGGTGCGGTGGTGGCCACCGGGGCTGCCGCCGGTGCGGCGGGCGCTGGTGCTTGTGGTTTTGCCGGTGCCGGTGCGGGAGCAGGTGTCGGAGCGGGAGCCGCAGGAGGTGCCGCAGCGGCTGCCGCCGGAGCAGGCGTTTCGGCCTTCGGTTCTGGCTTGGGCTCGGGTTTCGCTTCGGGTTTCGGTGCGGCCGCGGGAGCCTCGGGGGCAGCCGCCTCGGCCGCCGCTTCGACTTCCAGGATCACGCCGCCGATCGCTACCGAGTCGCCTTCGCTGACAAGGATCTTGGTGACCTTTCCGCCGACCGATGCCGGTACCGGCACAGTCGCCTTGTCGGTTTCCATTTCGACGATGTCTTGGCCTTTGCTAATCACGTCGCCGACCGACACAAAAATTTCCAGAACGTCACCAGATTCGATGCCGTCGCCCAATTCGGGAAGCTTTACTTCAGTTGCCATAAAAGAGTTTCTGGTAAGCAGATTTCAGTGGGATGTTTGTAACGTACGTTGCCTCGGACATAGGTCTCGGATTAGGCAAAGTACGGGTTGGGTTTATCAGGGTCGATGCCAAGGTCTTTGATTGCATCGGCGAGTTCCGTAGCCGTGAACAGCCCGGTCTTGGCGAGACGCGTCAGCGTTGCATAGGTAACGCATTCGGCATCGACTTCGAAATGTCGCCGCAGCGCTTCGCGAGTTTCGCTGCGTCCCATGCCATCGGTTCCTAGCACGAAGTAATCGCCAGGGATCCAGGGCTGCAGTTGCTCGCCGAGAGCTCGAACGTAATCGCTTGCTGAAATGAATGGACCTTCGACACCTTCGAGCTGCTCTTCGAGGTAGCTCTTGCGTGGTGTCTCGGTGGGGTGCAGCATGTTCCAGCGGCTGCAGTCGGCGGCTTCGCGTCGCAATTGGGTATAGCTGGTTACGCTCCAAACGTCGCTTGCGATCTTGTATTTCTCGGCCAGTGTTTCCTGGGCTTTCAAGACGCAGTTGAGGATCGCACCGCTGCCGAACAGCTGAACGCGTGCCTTGGCACCTTCGACGTCGCGGCTGCGGAATTTGTACATCCCTTTGACGATGCCTTCTTCGCAACCCTCTGGCATTGCGGGATGCAAGTATTCCTCGTTTTCGCTCATCAAGTAATACATGCACTCTTCGCCATCTTGGTACATCCGTTTGAGGCCTTCCAAGATGATCACGACGACTTCGTAAGCGAATGCAGGGTCGTAGGCACGCACGGTCGGAAACGCGATTGCATTGAGCAAGCTGTGTCCGTCTTGGTGCTGAAGTCCTTCGCCGTTGAGCGTGGTTCGGCCGGCGGTGCCGCCGATCAAAAAGCCCTTGGCTCGCATGTCTGCCGCGGCCCAGATCAGGTCGCCGATGCGTTGGAAACCAAACATGCTGTAGTAGATAAAGAACGGAATCATGTTGACGCCGTGCGAGCTGTACGCGGTTCCGGCCGCGTTAAAGCTGCTCATCGATCCCGCTTCGGTGATCCCTTCTTCGAGGATTTGACCGTCTTGGGATTCCTTGTAATAGGTGATCAGCGACGAATCAACCGGCTCGTACAGCTGGCCCGCGTGAGCGTAGATGCTGAATTCGCGGAACATCCCTTCCATCCCAAAGGTGCGTGATTCATCAGGCACGATGGGGACCATGTACTTGCCGATCTTCTTGTCACGGCACAACGCGATCAAGGTTTGCACGACCGAGAACGTCGTGCTGCAGCTCTTGTCTTCGAGCCGGCCGATCAATTTCTTGTAATCCGCAACCGTCGGCACTTCCATTGTTGGATGCGTGGTGGGGCGGCTTGGTACCGGGCCGCCGAGAGCCGCGCGGCGCTCCTTCATGTACTTGATTTCTTGGCTGTTGGCCGGCGGAGTGTAGAACGGTGCCTTGCCGACTTCTTCATCGCTGATGGGAATGCCGAACCGCGTGCGGAACTCGAGCAATTCCTCTTCGTTCATTTTCTTTTGGTTGTGGGCGACGTTGCGGCCCTCACCTGCTTCGCCAAGTCCATAGCCTTTGACGGTCTTGGCCAGAACAACAGTCGGTTTCCCGTTTTTCAGTTCCGTCGCCATCTTGTAGGCCGCATACACCTTTTCTGGATCATGGCCACCGCGACGCATCTTTTCGAGGCGTTCGTCGGAGTAGTTTTCGACCAATTTCAGCAGTTCGGGATATTTGCCAAAAAAGTGCTCGCGAATGTAGCTGCCGGGCATACCGGTGTATTTTTGGTACTGGCCGTCGACGACTTCGTTCATTCGTTTGGCGAGCAAGCCAGTGGTGTCTTTGGCAAGCAGTTGGTCCCAGTCATCACCCCAGACGACTTTGATCACATTCCAACCGGCACCGCGGAAAATCGATTCAAGCTCTTGGATCACCTTGCTGTTGCCACGGACAGGACCGTCAAGTCGTTGCAAGTTGCAATTGATGACAAAGATCAGGTTGTCGAGTTTCTCGCGCGCTGCAAGTCCAATCGCACCGAGTGTTTCAGGCTCGTCGCATTCGCCGTCCCCGAGGAATGCCCAGACTTTTTGTCCCGACGTGTCTTTGATGCCGCGGTCGCGGAGGTATTCGTTAAAGCGAGCTTGATAGATCGCCATGATCGGACCGAGCCCCATCGAGACGGTGGGGTATTCCCAAAAGTCAGGCATCAACCATGGATGTGGGTAGCTCGACAGTCCACCGCCGGGGGCCAGTTCGCGGCGAAAGTTCTCGAGGTTCTCTTCGCTCAAGCGGCCTTCGACAAACGCTCGACTGTACATCCCGGGCGAAGCGTGACCTTGGAAGTAAATCGTGTCGCCCGAGTAGCCGTCTTCGCCGCGTCCTTTGAAGAAATGATTGAAGGCGACTTCGTACAGCGTCGCACTCGATGCAAACGTGCTGATGTGACCGCCGACGCCGCCGGGACGCTTGTTCGCTCGCACGACCATCGCCATCGCGTTCCAGCGAACGATCGATTTGATGCGGCGTTCAATTTCCCGATTGCCGGGGTAGGCTGGTTGGTCTTTGGTGGGGATCGTGTTGACGTAAGGCGTGTTGGTGTCTTGCGCCGATTGGATCCCTTCTTCGGCAGCACGATCGCGAAGTTGTTCGATTAAGAAACGAACGCGATCGGCGCCTTTGCTCTTCAGCACATAGTCGAGTGACGACAGCCACTCTTGTGTTTCTGCGGCATCCATATCCACTTCCGCTGCGGGTGGAGCCAATTCGCCTAGATGCTGATCGACTTCGGTCTGGGCGACAGTTTTTGAGTCAGTCATATTCAATTTCTTCTTTCTATTACTGGGCTGTCCCGTAATCGCACCGCTCAATTTCGTGCGTCAATGTTTTTTGTGCGAGTCTATTATGATTCGTCTAAGCATGCAGATTAGCCGGATTAGGGTAAATACGGCAAGGGCGAGCAATTATTGGCGGTTTGTCTTACCTTGGGGTAAGCCAAGGGCTCCCCCGCTGGTGGACAAATCGGGTGAACAAATGATGAGCCGCAATATTGCCGAGAGCGAATCTGTGTGAGTATGCCCCGAATGGGGTGTCTCGCGTTCGTCTTATTCTAACGCATTTTTCTCACGCCAAGAGCCGTCGCCATCGTGCAATCGCCAATGGTGTGATCGACGCGGCAAGAAGCGTCAATCCAGCAATATGAGAAGATTCTTTTCGGCCCACTCCGTTACGACTTCGACACGCTGGGGGTTTGCATTACGCTGCGGGGAAAGCGAGGGCAATCTTGCGTTGAGTTTGTCGAATGTCGCCCGTGATGATGGACGAACGAGTCAAAAAGGATCAGCTGGTGGATTTGCAATTTTGTGGAACTCATGCCGTCGTTACGGGAGCCTCCAGCGGCATTGGCCGAGCGATCGCAATCGATCTGTCACGCCGTGGTGTGAAACGGATCGTGATTCACTATCGACGCAATGTCGCCGGGGCTCAGGCAACGGCCGAGGCATGCCGACAACTCGGTTCCGAGCCGCTGCTGCAGGCTGCCGACCTCGCTGATTTGACCGCTGCCGAATCGTTTGCCGAGCGGTGCTATCGCGAGCTCGGCACGATCCACACGTGGATCAATAACGCGGGCGCCGACGTGTTGACGGGGGAGCTGTCGGAGCTTGATTTCAATGCAAAACTTCAGCGA
Source organism: Novipirellula sp. (assembly GCF_041583735.1). Taxonomy (NCBI): domain Bacteria; kingdom Pseudomonadati; phylum Planctomycetota; class Planctomycetia; order Pirellulales; family Pirellulaceae; genus Novipirellula; species Novipirellula sp. The sequence goes on along the minus strand of NZ_JBFHFD010000449.1, from coordinate 2,539 downwards.
TTGATGCAGGTTGATGTGATCGGGACGATCCATCTCGCACGTGGGGTCGCAGAGCGTATGGCGAACGAGACATTCACGCTGCCGCCATCGATGACGTTTATCGGTTGGGACCAATCGGCCTCAGGGATGGAGGGGGATGCGGGCCAAATGTTCGGTCCCGTTAAAGCGGCGATCACCGCGTTCGCGCTCAGTTTGGCTCAGACGGTGGCACCGCGAGTACGGGTCAACGTCGTCGCGCCTGGCTGGATTCAAACGTCGTGGGGCCAGGCAGCAAGTCCCTACTGGGACGCCCGCGCCCAGGATCAATCGCTGATGAACCGCTGGGGCACGCCCGAGGATATTGCCCGCGCAATCGCCTTTGTGTCCGATCCCGAAAACTCGTTTTTCAGCGGCCAAGTCGTGCAGGTCAACGGAGGCTGGAATCGCCAGTACATTCAATCGTAGTGTAGTGGATCTTGTTAAAAATCCCGCAGCAGGTCCCTCACTCGTCGGGCTTTTCGTGGGTGATTGCTACGCGGCCGCGTGGATAGCGAGGTTTTCTAAGCCGGATGCACTCTTACTCGTTGCGGCGCACAAGTTCTTAGATGGGGCAAAGCTGAGGCAGCCAAACGAAAAAAGGCTAGCTCGGAATGAGCTAGCCTTTTTGTCTGAGGTCGCAGTTGTTGGTTGCAGCGTGTCTTACAGGTTGGGTGTCGTGTAAGGATCGACGTCGCCCACCATGTGGAAGTGGTTGTGGTCGATGTAGACCACTTCGATTGCGTCCCGGTCATGCAAGGTGTGCGGGACAGGATAGCCGACGATGGTTTTTTCGTCGAAGTAGATCGAGCACTTGTAGTGTGCGTGGTGCAATTGAGCTGGCCCGATCAACGGATAGAAGCGTGGGGGGTCAACGTAGTCGGCGATCTTTTCTTTGATGATTCGCACGTTGTTGCGTTGCGTTTCCCAGATCAAAGGAATGCCACCTTGGATCGGACGAGCCGATTCGAGTGCGTGCATCACTTCATCGTCGCTGGGTGGGTCAAGTGCAACTGCGTTGCCACCGGAGGTCGTTGGGCCCAAGATCGGAACGCGGTCGTAACGCTCTTTCTTCCAGAACTTTTCTTCTTGTTTGTGTTGGAAGTAAGGGCTCACGGGGATGGGGTAAGTGAGGAAGCCCAGATTAATGTTGGAGCCTCCGATTCCGTAGCATCCAGTTGAGCCGATCGCCATAACTGCAATCATGCAAAAGACGATTCGCGGGGTGTACGATTTTTGGGCAACACATGCCTTGTTTTCCCCATCGTGGTTGGTGGGCCGTACACATGTTGTTTTAGGAGTCTTCATCCGAGCAACCTTCCGTGGTTTCCTTTACGATTGATCGCAACCAGCGATCTGCGTAGTTCTAGTATCGTGTGAACTTGGGAGGATCTTGCGGGTAATTCCGAAAGTTCCGAAAAACGGGTGAAAAGAATCGACGTGATTCCTCGTCATGACGCCTCTTGAGGCCGCAAAAAGCAGCGATTCGCACGCATTCGCGGCGTGGTGCCGTGGGGTTGGTCGCGAGTGAAAACGTTTGGGATTTGCTGGGTGGCCGCCCCCAATGCCATCGACATTGGCACTAAGCAGGTGGCTTTTGTCGCGGAGCGGCGCGAGCCACCCGATCAAAACCGAACGTTTTATCTCGCCGCAACCGGACAGCTCGCGCCGCGAGCGCTCCTACAAGCTGTACCGCTATCCAAAGTAGATGCCATTGGGCCTCACGCCGCACCGATAGCTCGATCTCAGGCGAACCTCATCAACGGAGTTGTCGCTCGCTCAATAAAAAAACTCGTGCAATAAAAAAAGCTCGTGAACAGCGAACTGTTACACGAGCCTTTTATGCGTTAGAGCGATTAGCTGGCGGATCGTTGATCCGCTGCCATTGCCGTCTTAGCGGCCATTGCCATCTTAGCGGTCTGTGAAGTCCAAGAACCACCAACCGTCGTCCCATTCGAGGCTGACCTTACGCCATCCCAGCGGTACCTGTGGGTACGGGTAGAACGGGCCAATGTAAGGCCATGCCGATGGGCTGTACTGCTGTGGGTAAGTCAAAGCAGCATAGTTGGGGTAAGATGCATAGCCTGGCCAAGCGTAGTTTGGCAGGTTAGGGGCATCATACCGAGGTGCTCCGCCGCCGGTATAAGGAGCCATTGGCACAGGTTGTCCCATCACAGGAGCCCCTTGCATGGCACCGTAGCCAACGGGTGCAGCTTGAACCGGTTGCTGTTGCGGGCTCATGCGGTAAGGAGCAGCCATGGCGGGGGCTGGTCCTTGGTTGGCCGCCATGCGAGCTTGCATCTGCGGTGCCGGTGCGGCTTGCAACGTAGGCGGTTTAGGCAGACGAGGCAGTGCGGTTTCAGCGACTTCGATCGCATCATGTACCCCTGCGACCCCTGGAGCCGATTCAGCGATACGAACAATCGCGTCACGTTGACTTTCCGAAGCGGCGCGTCCCTTCAAGTGAACGACTCCGCCACGGCTGGTGACATCGACGCCAAAGCCACGAAGTTTGCCCGATTTT
>NZ_JBFHFD010000448.1:0-7098 GCF_041583735.1 Novipirellula sp. | reverse complement strand
TCGGCGATACAGGCCATCGTGCTTGCCGTGCCCATGGTCATGCAGGTTCCCGCCGAGGGCGCGATACAGTTTTCGATGCAATTCCAATCGCGGTCACACAAGTTGCCCGCCAGTCGCTCGTCCCAGTATTTCCACACATCACTGCCGCTGCCCAGCGTGACATCTTTCCAGCGTGCTTTTAGCATTGGACCAGCAGGCAGAAAGACCGAGGGGACGTCGGCGCTGATTGCCCCCATCAACATTGCGGGAACCGTCTTGTCACACCCGCCCATCAAAACGGCAGCATCAATGGGGTGACACCGCAAAACCTCTTCCACCTCCATCGCCAACAGATTGCGATAGAGCATCGTGGTCGGCTTCATCATCATTTCACCAAGCGACATCACCGGCACTTCGACCGGAAAACCTCCACTCTGCAAAATCCCCCGACGCACCTCGTCCGCTCGGTTGCGAAAATGCGAATGACAGGTGTTCAAATCACTCCACGTGTTCAGGATCGCAACGACCGGCCGGCCTTGATAATCAATGTCATCAAATCCCATCCCTTTCAACCGCGAACGGTGGCCGAATGACCGCATGTCGTCTGGGCCAAACCAACGGTACGAGCAAAGCGTTTCGGGATCGCGGTTTTTATCAGGATCGACGGATGAATTCGTAGCGGTCATGGGAAGATCGATAGTTTGGGAAGGAAGAAAAAAGAGCGGGATTGAGGCGGTCGCCGAGTTTTTTGGTAACTCGAGGCGGAAGGAAACGAGGGGAGGGGAAAAATGGAGATTGCGGCGTCGCAGGCCCTAATTTACCAGTTCGAGTGCCCGTCGCGGAATCGCCGCCTGCCGCTGCGGGATCGACACGAGCTTGGAGGACGGCAAAATGCTATCACGCGAACCCTATTTCGGTTAGCCGATCTCCGCTGTTTTTACGTTTCCCAGATTCGCGGGTATGCCGATTGCACCCCCGCCTTTGCCGTCACTTGTAGGATTAACGGCATCATTGTTAGCCGGCGGTGCCCTTTTCGTCTGGAACCAATTCGTGGCTTACCGCCAACGAAGGGGTACCTGAATTCTTGGGGCTACCGTTCAATAGGGGCGAATCTTTGTCAGAGCAGCAGTGGCGGACGCCCCCTGTGCGGCAACCCAACCGTAAATTCTCCGCTTTTCCAACAATTGGCGTTACCAGAGCTTCCGAGTCGTTGATATCCTCGGCGTTGCCCCCCTCGACACGGAAGTCGCCCTTAGTCACCTCTTCTCTCCATCCATTTCGCTATGCTTAAACCAACTGCCCAAGCGATTCTGGCTCGTATTGCAACCGCCGTACTCCCTGGCGGAATCGACCGCTCCTTCGCATCCCCAGCGCGAAACCAGGGAAGAAAACGCCATCGCAGCGCTGCACGGCAGATCCGCTACCAAACGCTCGAAGACCGTCGGCTATTGGTTGCCGAGGGTGATCCATTTGAAATTGTTCGCAACGTGGATACCACGGGGCTGCTAGGCAACGTCTCCGCTGAAATCCGCTGGGGTGATGGCACGCAAACCGCCGCCGCGGTCAATTCGCAACCAGCGACGGGTGGCTTGAAAATCCGCTTTGACTATTCACTCGACTCCTCGGGATTTTTCTCGGGAGCCAATCAGTACCGACGAGAACTGCTGCAGCTGGCCGCGGACTCGATTGTCCGTCGTTTTTCCGATAATCTCGACGCGATCAATCCGAACGCAGGAGCAAAGATGGAGTGGATTGCCAATTTCACGAACCCATCGACTGGTAATTCCACGATCAACAGCAATGGGACCGCCCGCGACGCGGTTGCCCAAAATTTGAAAATCAACGCCAACGAGCTCGTCATTTTTCCCGGCGCCCGCGATTTGAGTGGGTTTGAACGTGGCCGCGGCGGTCCCGGTGGATTCGCGTTCCCCGGTGTCGGATCGATCACGCCCCAAGAGCTTGCAAACATCAATGCGTTTCGAGACACCGTCCAATTCCGCGGCGAGACCGGCGCCAAAGCATCGCCGCCAACCGATTTTGGACCGTGGGGAGGTTCGATCGCGTTTGATAACAACGGAACCAATTGGTACTTCAATAAAAACATTGATGGCATTCAGCCTGGGCAAACCGATTTCATTACCGTCGCAATGCACGAATTGACCCACGTGCTGGGGTTTGGCAACGCGGGGATCAACAAATCGTGGAGCACCTACACCAACGGAAACTCCTTTACGGGTGCGAAAGCAAATGCGGCTTATGTTGGGACCAGCAATCCGCCGCTGAATCAAAACTTTCACTGGGCTGATTCGATCTTGAATACCGATAACCAAGCGACGCTGATGCGAAGCTCGCTCAATAACAACGAGCGACAACCGATCACCCCGCTCGACGTTGCGGCTTTGGACGACATCGGTTGGACGCTGGTGGGGTCAACCGTTACGGTCTCCGCCAATCACGTCTATGGCGACAATGGCAGTTTTCCTGTGGAAATCGTCCTGACCGGCAGCAGTCTAGGCGAGCTGATCATCCCGGTCACGACCGCTTCGGTCACGAATGTCAAACCGACACTCTCCGTCGCTGCAAACCAAAACGTGGTCGTCAACTCGCCCCTTTCGATCACCAACATTGGATCGATTTCCGATCCGTCCAGCAGCGAGACGTTCGCCTACACGGTCAATTGGGGCGACGGGAGCGACGTCGATTCGGGCGTTGCAACGATCGACCAGACTGGCAATGCCACCCGCCCGACGCTGGCCTCCTTTGACGGCACGCACACCTATTCAACTGCGGGTAACTTCACCGTCCGCGTCCGCGTGGATGACGGCGATGGGGGAATCGATGAGAAAACATTTAGCGTTGCGGTGTCGTCCCCTCCGAAATTATCGCTGACGCTCGACAAGTCTTCGATTGTAGAAAACAGCGGAAACGCGGCGGCCGAGTTGACGATCACTCGTTCCGGACCAGCCTCGAACAGCCCGCAGACGGTTTCATTAAATTCAACGGACCCCAGTGAGGCAAGCGTACCAGCGACCGCGGTCATTCCCGCCAATGCAACCTCGGTCAAAGTTCCCGTCGCGGCGGTCGACGACGCATTGCTTGACGGAGACCAGTCGCTTGAATTATCCGCCTCGGGTTCTGGCGTCGATCCAGCTGTGATCAATCTGCTGGTCAAAGATCACGAAACACTCAGCGCCGTCTTCACCGCAGACACGGTCCGCGAAGACGCAGCCAATGCGGTACAACTGCGGATCACCCGCAGCAATAGCGATGTATCGCAAGCGTTGCCGATTCAAATTTCCGGTGGCAACGCGAGTGAACTCGGTTTCGCTGGTGACTTTGTCATTCCCGTGAATCAAACCAGCTTGCTGATCGACGTGGTGCCCGTGAACGACAACGATCCCGAACGAACCGAGCAGTTCAGCTACACGATCTCGGCAAGTGGCTACGTTTCGGATTCTGCGAGCATTACTTTGGTTGACGACGAATCTCCGTTATTCCAGAACGCAGCGAACCCATTTGATGTCGACTCGAGCGGTTTGGTGACCGCCGCCGACGCGCTCGCTGTGATCAATGCGTTGCAGTTTCGTAGCGGAAATGGCGAGCTTGATCCCGAAACCGAGCAGCCCAACGGGGACCTTTATTACGACGTCAATGGTGACTATCGAATCTCGCCACTGGATGCTTTGGTGGTCATCAACGAATTGAATCGTAAAGGCACCGGGCAAAGCGAGCCACAAGGGGAGCAGCCCCCCGTCAAAGTTACCCCTATTCAAGTGGACGCTTTGATCCGCGATAATGACGACGAGAAAAACCAGGCCATCGGCGATGAGGGTTTGCTGTTCTAGTTTTCGTGAATGCGGAAGAGATGCAGCGAGCGGTAACAGCCGTCACGCCTCCGCCACTTCCCTACCCATCTGTTCCCCATCATGATCTCGCTGATTATCTCTGTTTTTTCTCTGGTACTCATTCTGACTAGCATGGGGCTGCTATGGTTCTGGTTTGTCCGCAGAGAAGACGATCCACACGAGAAGTAGGGCCACACGAGAAGTAGGGCCACACGAGAAGTAGGGCCACACGAGAAGTTGAGCCACACGAGAAGCAGGGCCTGTTAAGCGGTAAAACGCTCTGCTTGATACGGTTTAGCTTGCAGACTCGGGGGATCGCCCGAGACCAACTCGGCGATCATGCGACCGGTCGCAGGAGCCATGCTCAGCCCCAACATATTGTGCCCGCACGCCAAGTAGACGTTCGAGAAGGAAGGGCAGCGTCCAATGATCGGAGTGCTGTCGTACGTCATCGGCCGCCATCCGTACCAGGTTTCCGAGAACGATTCAGGCAGCTTGCACTTCAAGTAATCGGCCGCAGCCTGCGTCAGCAATCCGAGTCGTTTCTTGGATATCTTCGAGTCGTAGCCGATGAACTCCATCATCGACCCCAAGCGTAGCTCGGAACCCCAGGGAGTCACGGCAACCTTTCGCTCGGGCAAAATCATTGGTGTGCTGGGACAGTGCTCAGGCCGGGGCATCGTGATCGAATAGCCTTTGCCGGGTTGAATCGGAGCGCGAAAGCGAAGCATTTTCTCGAGTAGCGGCGTCCAGGCGCCGGTGGCGATCACAAATTGATCTGCCACGACTTGCTGATTCGACAGCGAAACACTTTGCGCGTTGCCGCCCGATTCGACAATCGCTTCGAGTGCTTGATTCTCGACAAACGTCACTCCGCGGTTCTGCAGCGAATCACGCCATGATGCGACCAAGCGGGCAGGCCGCAAATGAGCGTCATGCTCAAAATACCAAGCCCCCGCGACATCCTCTTGCAGCCCAGGTTCAAATTCCAGCAACTCACTTGCCGACATCCGCCGCGCAGGCTCGTTGAAATCGCGACGGAGCATCTCATCGACCGCCGCATACGAATCAAACGCCTGCTGATTCTTGTAAACGAACAACAATCCTTGTTTGGTCCATTCGCAATCCAGTTGGTAATCTCGAATCAAGTCCCCGTAAAGCTGCATCGATGCGGTCAACAACGGATGAATCGCCTGCCCCGATTCAATCCAATCCGCTTCGTTACAGCGACGCGAAAAATTCCACAACCATTTCCAAAGAGGGACGTTCAATCCCGGTCGAATTCGCAGCGGCGGATTCGGTTTCAACATCGCCTTGAGCGTCGAGAAAATCGCCCCGGGTTCAGCCAGCGGCAATGCGTGACTGGGGCTGACGTAGCCGCAATTGCCGTGTGAACACCCACCGCCGATGCGTCCGCGATCAATTACCGTCACGCGATACCCGCGGAGGTTCAAGTAGTGGGCACAGGCGATACCGACCACTCCGCCCCCCACGACTGCCACATGCTGGGGGTCGCCAGCGGACGATGCAATGGGCTGAGCAGGCATAGGGTGAGCGGGCGTGTGCGGGGCGGGCGTGTCTTGGACTGGCATCTATTGAGGCTGGCCTGGGTGTTAGGCAGGAGATCGATGGGTTAAGGCAGGGGATCGATTCGGCGGCCCTACAGGCACGCTTAGACCGGGATCCCGTACCGAAATGCATCGTCGGGGTCGAGCAACAATTGGCTTTCGGCGGTCACCGAAGCTTCGCCCGTAACACTCGGGACGATGATCCCTGCCCCCGCCGACACGGAATCGCCCGTCGCTTGGCTAGGATCCAGGCTGATGTTGCCAAGCTGCTTGATCTCTTGTTCGCTTGCCACGCGATAGTTGGCTTCGAAATAGGTGCCAATGATGCTTTCTTGGTGCCACCGTTTCCCGGGGGCAAGCTCGCCATCGGCTGCTAAACAAGCCACCTTGGCGCTGGTGCCGGTGCCACATGGCGATCGGTCCCACTGGCCGCCTGGGCAAAGCACGAAGTTGCGACCATCGCTGGTCCCTGAATCACAATACAATTCGATATGATCAATCGCTTTGCCGCCATGCCCCGTGATGGCTTGGTCTTCCAAGGCCTTGCGGATCGCTTTGGTGAACACCAACAATTCGTCGAGATGCTGTGGACGAATCTGAGCCGACTCGCTGCGAACCAAAAAGAACCAATTGCCTCCCCACGCGATATCGCCCACGACTTGGCCAAATCCGGGAACCTCGACCGCAACCGCCTTGCGATAGCGATAGCTCGGCACATTTTCGATCGTGACGCGGTGCATGTCTTCATCCAGCTCGAAACCGATCACGCCGACCGACGTTTCGAGTTGATGAAAGCCTGGTCCGATGCGGCCTAAATAGGCAAGCGTCGCCGCAACGCCAATCGCGCCGTGGCCACACATTCCCAAATAACCGGTATTGTTAAAGAAGATGACTGCGCCCGCGAACTCGGGATTGGTGGGTTTGCACAACAAAGCCCCCACCAACACATCACTGCCACGCGGCTCGTTGATCACCGCGGTGCGATAGTGATCGAATTCTTTGGCAAAACGTTGCTGACGCTGCATCAGCGTCCCTTTACCAAGATCGGGGCCTCCCGAAACAATCGTCCGTGTGGGTTCGCCGCAGGTGTGAGAATCAACCGTCGAGATACGCTCGATTTTCGGAGCAGAGACTTTCATGAGAGTGATATTGTATGGCAAACAATAAGAGGTTTCAGACCATCCTCGTGGCCCATGAAGGATCATGCGAGCCCGAGAGTGAAGCAAAGCAAAATGCAATAGCTAAGCAACTATGTTTGCAACAAAATGACCGGCCCACAAGTCTCCCGGGGGCGAAATCATTCTCGCCGCCACCGACCGGCGATCCTCCGCGGTGCTGTCGGCAATAAAAGCCAGTCACTTAAGCACCAACGTCGCTGGCATTTTTCAATCGAGAAAATCGCCCGTCTGCGTTAGGCAAACGTCGCCGAACTGTTGACGGGCACGAGCATCGCGCCGGGTTGAGCGCTGTTGGTGCGATAATAGTCTGGAGCCCAGCGGCCCAATTCCACGTACATGGCGATCACCGCAACGAGCATAAACAGCATCGCAAGGATCAAAATGACGGTGTAAACACTCGGAGGTTGTTTACGTGGTTTCTCAGTCGAGGGTAGTGTCGACACGATCGCCCTCCTGGATAGTGCCTTGGCTGAAGTCGGGTAGGATTTCCGCGACAGCTCGTTCGGGTTCAATTTTCAACACGCGGAC
>NZ_JBFHFD010000447.1:0-7102 GCF_041583735.1 Novipirellula sp. | reverse complement strand
CCTCGCCGAAGGAACCGCTGTCGAAGACTTACTCGATCCAGACCGAGTGCTGATCGGAGGCGAATCGGAAGCAGCGGTAAAGGCTTTGGCGGACGTGTACGGGCAATGGGTTTCTCGCGAAAAAATCCTGACGACCAATCTATGGAGCAGCGAACTATCCAAGCTAACGGCCAATGCCTTCCTGGCTCAACGCGTGTCCAGCATCAATGCGATCTCGGCGTTGTGCGAAGCCACCGAAGCCGACATTGACGAAGTTTCCAAGGCGATTGGCACCGACTCGAGAATTGGACCCAAATTCTTGAAGGCGTCCGTTGGCTTTGGAGGCAGTTGTTTCCAGAAAGACATTTTGAATCTTGTCTATCTGTGCGAACATTTTGGGCTTCGCGAAGTTGCAGAGTATTGGGAACAAGTCGTGATTATGAACGACTACCAAAAACGTCGTTTCGCCGAACGCATCTGCCGCACGATGTTTAACACCGTCAGCGACAAAAAGATTGCGATTTGGGGATTTGCGTTTAAAAAAGACACCAACGACACGCGTGAGAGTGCCGCAATCTATGTTTGCCGTGATTTACTTCGCGAGCGTGCTCGCTTGGTCATTTATGATCCCAAAGTTTCCAAGGACTCAATCGTTTCGGAATTGTTGACAGCACTCAGCGACTTGTCTGGGACCATCTCGGACACCGACCGTGAACTTGTCCAGTCCAATGTAACGGTCGTCAACGACGCCTACGATGCTGCGAAAAACGCGCATGCAATCGCCCTGCTTACCGAATGGGATGAATTCCGCAAGCTCGACTTCGATCGAATTTATGACACGATGCAAAAGCCAGCCTTTGTCTATGACGGACGAAATATCTTGGACCGACAAAAGTTGACGAAGATCGGATTCGAAATCTTTGCAATTGGCAAAAGCAACTAGCGGCGTTGGCGTGTCTTTTGTCCAACGGCCTTGATGCAAGAACCAGTCGGCACGACTCGTTCGCCAGTTCATCACCCGGTATCCCCATCCATGTGACTCGGCATGATCTTAATCCTTGGCAGTAGCGGCTACGTTGGTGGCGAATTCACAAAGCTATTTGACCAGCAAGGGATCTCGTATCGGGGCGTCTCGCGACGAGAGATTAATTATGCCGACCGCGATTCATTGATCCGTTTGATTCGGGACACCAAACCCGAATTCCTGATCAATGCAGCGGGCTACACCGGAAAACCGAACGTCGACGCCTGCGAACTGCACAAAGCCGACTGCTTGATGGGCAATGCCGTCTTGCCTGGGATCATTCGTGCAGCGTGCGAATCCGAAGATCTTTGCTGGGGGCATGTTTCGTCCGGCTGTATCTTTACCGGCGAACGTGCCGATGGCGGTGGTTTCCACGAAGACGACACGCCGAACTTTACTTTTCGCACAAATAATTGCAGTTTCTATTCCGGAACCAAGGCGCTCGGCGAAGAAGTCTTGGCGGATGCCGACCACTGCTATATCTGGCGTTTACGAATCCCATTCAATCATGAAGCCACACCGCGAAACTACCTGACCAAGTTGATGCGTTACGATACGCTGCTGGAAGCCACCAATTCAATTTCTCAGTTAAACGAATTTGTGCGAGCGAGTTATCAGACTTGGACCAGGCGTGCCGCTCCCGGCATTTATAACATTACCAATCCAGGCCGAATCACAACGCGCGAAGTCGCGGCCTTGATCAACAAACACTTGTTACCCGATAAAAAATTCGCTTTCTTTGATGATGAGAGCGAATTCATGAAACTCGCTGCAAAAACGCCTCGCTCGAACTGTGTAATGGATAGTTCGAAGTTGCTTGCCACAGGAATCCAATTGACGCCGGTTCGCGATGCCATTGAGCAAGCGTTGAAATCGTGGACCACAGTCAACGAAGAATAAGCACGTTTAATGGTGAATGCCAGCACCGGCTTCCTCGACTCCCGCCTGGGAACGAGCGTTTTTAGGTGGCGATTACCGAGAACTGTCAGCATACGGATGCGGTGCAAACTCGATTGCAACTGCGCAAATCCAGCTTGTCTCAATCGCCTGTAACCTCGCAATTCAACAATACTGAAAGATTGACAATGAAGGGTATCATCCTTGCTGGCGGCTCTGGCTCTCGCTTGCATCCCGCCACACGCGCGGTGAGTAAACAGCTGATCCCTATCTACGACAAGCCGATGGTTTACTATCCGCTTTCGACCCTGATGTTGGCGGGGATTCGAGACATCATGCTGATCTCGACCCCTCATGACCTGCCCGCGTTTGAACGACTACTTGGCGACGGGTCCGCTTGGGGCATCAAACTGCAATACGCGGAACAACCAAAACCTGAGGGACTGGCTCAAGCGTTCGTGATTGGCGCCGACTTTATTGGCAACGACCGCGTTGCGCTCGTACTGGGCGACAACATTTTTTACGGTCAAGGATTTCGCAAAACATTGGCCGCCGCAGCGCAGAAAGAGGTCGGGGCCACTGTGTTCGGCTATCGTGTGACCGACCCCGAGCGTTACGGTGTCGTCGAATTCGACTCGAATGGCAAAGTCATTTCGATTGAGGAAAAGCCTCGAAAACCAAAATCGAACTTTGCCGTCCCCGGTCTCTACTTTTACGACAATTCGATCATCGAGATCGCTGCCGACCTGAAACCATCACCGCGTGGCGAACTGGAAATCACCGATGTCAATCGAATTTACATGGACAAAGGTGAACTGACGGTTGAGCTGTTTTCGCGTGGCTTTGCTTGGCTTGATACGGGGACGAAGGACTCACTGCTTGATGCCTGCAATTTCGTTGCCGCCGTCGAAAAACGACAAGGTCTAAAAATCGCCTGTCCCGAAGAAATCGCTTACATCAACGGCTTCATCGATCGAAACCAATTGCTAACTTTGGCGTGCCAATTCAACAATGATTATGGCCAGTACTTAAAATCGGTTCCCGGCTAAGGTCCCCAGGGGTAATGTTTCTGGGGCAATGTTCGACAGATCCAGGATCAACAAGGCTACATATTTGCGTGATCCCACTGGGGTGGCACATTGCAAAGCAGCCCCCCCTGAATCACTATACGGTTTAACCAATAGACATTCTTTTTCTCTCAGCACCCGCAATTTTCATGAACGATCTTGCCATTGTAGGACTCGGTTACGTCGGTCTCCCCTTGGGACTCCAATTTGCCAAAAATGACTGCCAGGTGTTGGGGTTGGATATCGATGCCGCCAAAGTTGATGCGATCAACGCAGGCAAATCGTACATCCACCACATCTCGGCCGACTCGATCGCCGATCAAGTCAATGCGGGTCGCTTGAAGGCGAGTACCGACTTTTCGTTGGTCAGTGAATCGCGGGCGGTCGTGATTTGTGTGCCGAGTCCACTCAATAAGAACCGCGAACCCGACATCTCGTATATTTTAGAAACCGGCGCTGCAATCGCACCTTATCTAAAACCCGGTATTTTGGTCGTCCTGGAATCGACCACCTATCCAGGCACCACAGACGAAGACTTACGCAAAGTTCTCGAAGAAGGTTCTGGAATGACCGCCGGCAAAGATTTCCATCTTGCCTTTTCGCCTGAACGTGAAGACCCGGGCAACCCGGATAGCAAAGTAGCGACGATCCCCAAGGTTGTCGGCGGATTGACACCTGCATGTTTAGAGAAAGCGATAGAACTCTATTCACGTGCAGTCCAACGCGTGGTGCCGGTTTCGAGTTGCCGCGCCGCAGAAGCCACCAAGCTGCTCGAGAACATTTTTCGCAGCATCAATATCGCGCTCGTGAACGAATTAAAAGTCGTCTACGAAGCCATGGGAATTGACGTTTGGGAAGTTATCGAAGCTGCGAAAACGAAACCGTTTGGCTACATGCCGTTTTATCCCGGCCCGGGGCTCGGAGGGCACTGTATCCCGATCGATCCGTTCTATCTGACCTGGAAGGCGCGAGAGTACGGCCAGGCCACTCGCTTCATCGAATTGGCAGGCGAAATCAATACCTCGATGCCGACTTACGTTGTCCACAAGGTTGCCGAAACGCTGAACTCGGTTCGCAAACCGCTTAACGGCAGCAAAGTGCTACTAGTTGGATTATCGTACAAAGCAAACGTCGATGATGATCGCGAATCGCCTGGTTATATCCTGCTTGAGATGCTTAAGAACGCCGGTGCCGAAGTCGCGTTCTACGATCCTTATATTCCCGTGATTCGCCCGAGTCGTGAACACGCTCATTGGGCAGGTACGAAGTCGATCGAATGGGACCAAACCACGGTGGAGGGCTTTGATTTGACGTTGATTGCAACCGCCCATGCCAACGTCGATTACCAACAACTTTGCGATTGGTCACAACTGGTAATTGACACTCGCAATGCCACGCATGGCATCGCGACGGACACTCGGATCGTCAAAGCCTAACCCCCTCTCTCCAGTCGCTTGCATCTCGCGATCTGCACTTCGAGCAGAAGAGTTCCTGCTGCGGCGACGGATTTGCCACCGCGTGGGTGGAGAATCCGCCGCCGCAACAGCCGCGTTTTCGATCCAGCGCCCTCGGAGTATGATTGAGCGTTTCGCCTCGATCCACAGAGACATTCTTCGTGAGCCCCCGTTTCCGCTCGCTCCGACTCCGCTTGCTGCTACCGTTGGTCATCGTTTCCATGATTGCAGCGGTCGTGGTCGCTTTGGCCTCCTATCGCTCGGGGGACCGCCTGTCGCGTGAACAGATCGAAACCCGTTACCAATCAATCGAAGCAACCCTGCTCGGAGCTCCGTTTCCATTAACTCGCTCGATCACCCAATCGCTTTCCGATCTGACCAATACCGAATTGATCACAATCGGCAAGCGAGGAAACGTGATCAATTCATCGATCCCCGTCACGGACAACCGATGGACATTGCCTCTGGATTCCGCCCACTCCAGCAGATTCCAAAAGGTAACAATGGGTTCGGAAGTTTTTCTATATCGCCTATTTTCTCGCCAAGGTCCTGCCGCCGGTAACGATGGCGTCGACAGGATCGCCGTCCTGTTCAGCTACAACGACTTGCGTCGTGCTAAAGTCCGGGCGGCCGCGTTTCCGCTGGCAACCGGTTTCTCAACCATCCTGCTGTTGTCCTCCGTGACGTTCTGGATCACCCATCGGTTGACCAATCGGTTGTCGTATCTACAGCGTCAAGTAAACCAAATTGCCGAAGGGCATTTCGATACCGAAATTCCTACCGACCCAATCGATGAACTGGGTCTACTCGGCGCGTCGGTCCAACGAATGTCGGATCAACTTGCGCAAATGTGGCAACAATTAACTCGCACCCAGGGCGAAAAACTGTTGCACCAACTCACCTCTGGATTGGCCCATCAACTGCGTAACAGTTTAACGGGCGCCAGGATGGCAATCGAACTGCATCAACGAAGCTGCTCGGATTCCCAAGACAGCACTCTTCAAGTTGCGATTGACCAGATCGAACAAACCGAAGATTACGTGCGTCAGCTCACTCTTGTCGCCGCCGGAAAACAGGACGAAGACCGTCCCGAACGACTGAGCGATTGCATTGAACATCTGCAAAACAGTATCAATCCGATCGCCAAACATCGCCACGTCCCGTTACAGTGGTCCCTCGCAGAGGATCTTGATGAGGTGATCGTTCACGATGGCCCAAGCTATTCGGCTGCAGTATCCAACTTAATTCTTAATGCGATCGAAGTCGGATCGGAAGTCCGTGTGGGGGTGGCGATGGTACACGAACAGGAATGCCAGATCGTGATTTCCGACAATGGCCCTGGTCCTCCAGGACATCTCGCAGACGAAATCTTTGAACCGTTTGTGACGAGCAAACCCGAAGGTCTCGGTCTTGGACTGCCGTTGGTTCGACGGACCGCACAACGTCATGGCGGCGGCGTAAAATGGGACCGTCACGACGGATGGACTCAGTTCACGATGACCATTCAAACCAGCACCACGTCTCAGACGCCACCGGCCAACAAGCCCTTATGAACGCAAAACGCAGCATCCTTGTCGTCGATGACGAACCCTCTATTTGCTGGGGTTTTGAACGTTTGCTTAGTGGTGCAGGGCATGAGGTGCTTGTCGCCTCGTCCGCCGAAGATGCCCTTGCAATCGCTCAATCGCGTCCGCTTGATTTGATCTTGCTGGATGTTCGCTTGCCGGGCGAAGACGGCATCACCGCGCTACCAAAGATACAAGCCGCAGCAAACGGAGCCCCAGTGATCGTGATGACGGCGTTTGGCGATCTCGAAACCGCCGTGGGAGCGGTGCATGCCGGTGCCTGCGATTATTTGACCAAACCTTTCCGGCTCGAAGATGCTGCGAAAGCGTGTGAGCAGGCTCTTCGTGTCGGCGGCCGCAGGCAACCGGACGCACCCGAGGGCATTCCGCCGAGCGATGCCTCGTTGTTGGTTGGAAAATCGGCGGCAATGCAACAAGTGTTCCGCCAAATCGCATTGGTAGCCGATAGTGATCTATCCGTTTTGATCACTGGCGAGACAGGCACTGGCAAAGAATTAGCCGCCGCCGCCATTCACCGTCACAGTCGTCGTAGCGACAAACCGTATCTGCCAATTGCTCCGGTGTCGCTGAGTGAAACGGTGATTGAGAGTGAGCTATTTGGGCATGTGAAAGGTGCCTTTACCGGGGCGGATTCAAACCGCACCGGATTGTTTGAACTCGCCAGCGAAGGATCGATTCTGCTTGACGAAATAGGGGAACTTCCCTTAGCGATCCAGGCCAAGTTATTGCGAGTTTTGGAGCAGGGTGAATTTACCGCCGTCGGCGACATCACCCCACGCCGATCCAATATCCGCATCATCGCGGCTACCAATCGGGATCTTGAACAAGCGGTTCAAGAGGGTACGTTCCGCGAAGACTTGCTGTATCGACTCAGCGCCGTTTCGATTCGATTGCCTCCGTTGCGACATCGCAGCGAAGACATTCCGATGTTGATCGAGTACTTTTTGACGCGGCTGGGCTACCCGTCGCCCAAAAATGCAACGGATCCCTCGCTGATCGAGGCGTTGAAGCAGCGGTCTTGGTGGGGGAACGTTCGCGAACTGCGTAACGCGGTCGAGCATGCATCGGTGATCGCGCGAGGTCGACCGCTGCTGT
>NZ_JBFHFD010000446.1:0-7197 GCF_041583735.1 Novipirellula sp. | reverse complement strand
CGTTTTGGTTGCCACGCTGCTGGCTTGTTGTTTTGTCTCGGATGGCAGGGCCTCTGCAGAGCCACCATCGGTGACCAAGCCGACGCAGAGCAAGGCCGCGCCCGCGGACGCCGAAGTGAACCCCGCGGACAACGACGCGGAGGCCGCCGCGGCCAAATTGCAAACGCCTAACACCGGCCAACCCGAGAACGGCCAACCCAACACCGGCCAACAGGAGCTCGATTTGGTCGATCACGTTCGCCAAATCACCTTCGAAGGTCGCCGCGCGGGCGAAGGCTATTTTAGCGCCGACGGCACACGCATGGTCTTTCAAAGCGAACGGGATCCGGCCAACCCGTTCTATCAAATCTATTTGACCGATCTGGAAACCGGCGACATCGAAAAGGTTTCACCCGGCATTGGAAAGACCACCTGCGCATGGATCCATCCCGATGGCGACCGCGTCTTGTTCGCCAGCACGCAAGCCGACCCAGCGGCCGAGCAAAAGCAAAAGGACGAACTGGAGCTGCGGGCCAGTGGGAAGCAACGCCGCTATGCATGGGATTACGACGAAAACTATGAATTGGTCGAGCGAAATGCCGAAGGCCAATACAAACAATTGACCGATGCCAAAGGCTATGACGCCGAAGCGAGTTACAGTCCTGATGGCACTCAAATTGTCTTCGCATCGAATCGCGATGCCTATTCGCGTGAATTAACCGCGGTGGAACAAGAGAAGTTCCAAATCGATCCCGCGTTCATGATCGATCTGTACATCATGAATGCCGATGGCACGAATGTCCGCCGTTTGACGACCGAGCCCGGTTACGACGGAGGTCCTTTTTTCTCGCCTGATGGCGAACGCATCTGTTTTCGTCATTTCTCGGAGGATGGTGCGACTGCCGAAGTCTTTACGATGAAAACCGACGGCAGCGATGTTCGCCGGTTGACCAATTTCGGCGCGATGAGCTGGGCGCCGTTTTATCACCCCAGCGGTGACTATTTGATCTTCACCACCAACAAACATGGCTTTGCCAACTTTGAACTGTACTTGGTTCGGGCGGATGGCCAGGGGGAACCGGTTCGTGTGACTTACACCGATGGCTTTGATGGGCTGCCAGTGTTCTTGCCCGAGGGCGAACGGTTGTCGTGGACCTCGACGCGTACCAAGGAAAAACAGTCTCAGATTTTCATGGGCGACTGGAATGACGCTCATGCTCGTGAATTACTAGGGCTCGACTCGGATTCAAGTGATGATTTGCAGGCAGCGGTCGCATCGGCCGAGAACACATCGCCTGAGTTTTCACCGACTGATGTGATGCGGCATGTTGATTTCCTGACGCGTCCCGAGTTGGCTGGCCGTTTGACCGGCAGTGACGGCGAACGTCGTGCGACCGCGTATGTCGCGGCCTATTTGGAAAGTTTGGGGTTTGAACCTGCCGGCGAAAACGACTCGTTCTTTCAAGAGTTTGAATTTCCCGCCGGTTCGAGTTTAACGTCCCAAAACGCGATGGCCTTGGGGGACAAATCGCTCGAGTTGAACGAAGATTGGCGGCCACTTTCGTTTTCCGACGACGGTAAAACCGATGCCGCCGAAGTGGTCTTTGCCGGCTATGGAATGCACGTGCCCGGCGGCGATGAAGTCGAAGAATATGACAGCTACGTGCACTTGGACGTCGCAGGCAAATGGGTGATGGTGCTGCGGGACATGCCGCAAGAAATCACGCCCGAGCGGCGACAAGAGATGGCTCGCTACAGCTCGCCGCGGCGGAAAGCCACGGTCGCTCGCGATCATGGCGCCAAAGGGATCGTGTTCGTGGCGGGACCGACCAGCAAAGTGACTCGAGAGTTGATCCTGTTCGATAGCAACGCGTCGCAGGCTGGCGTTAGTATCGCGGCGGTGACGATCAGCAACGAAATTGCCAAAGGGATGTTCCAGAACGCCAACAAGGATCTCGCGAAAACTCAAGCATCGCTTGATGATGGTTCACCACAAATGGGATTCCCGTTGGAGAACGTCTCGGTTTCGTCGACGATCGAGATCGAACGGAAAACCGGGGTGGGGCGAAACGTCATCGCACGCTTGCCCGTCAAACCCAATCATCAGACCTATCCCGCCGTCATGATCGGGGCTCACGTCGATCATCTCGGTCGTGGCGGAGGCAGCAATAGTTTGGCTCGCGATGATGAAGAAGAGCTGATTCACTTTGGCGCCGATGACAACGCCAGCGGTGTGGGAGCGATGCTCGAAATCGCTCAGTATCTCGCAGCCGAAAAAGCCGCAGGGCGACTGAAACCAAAACGCGATTTATTGATCGCCGCCTGGAGCGGCGAAGAATTGGGACTGTTTGGTTCTCAGCATTACGTCAACGAGTTCTTCAATCTCTATCCGCAGGCTCCCAAACTGGAAACGCCAGCACACGACCACGGCGGTGACGCTGCTCACGCTCATGCCGCACACGCCCACGGAGTCGCAGCCGACGCTGAACCATTGACTCAGGCGATTGCCGCCTATTTGAACCTCGACATGGTGGGGCGACTGCGCGAGAAGTTGATCGTGCAAGGGATCGGTTCCTCGCCTGGTTTCGCAGGCGAAGTTCAGCGGCGAAACGTCCCGGTGGGCTTGGAATTGCAGCTCGATAAAACCAGCACGCGTTTGCCCACCGACGCGTCGGCCTTTGTGGCACGCGACGTACCGATCCTGGCAGCGTTCACGGGGGCTCACGAGGACTATCACACCCCGCGTGATACCGCAGACAAGTTGAATTATGACGGTGCCGCTCAAACCGCGCGTTTGTTCGCCCTATTGGCTCGCGGTTTTCTGACCGCTGCCGAGCCACCGAAGTTTGAACTTGACGAAGGCGAGAAGCGTGAAGAGGCTCCGCGCGCGGTATTGACCGCGTACCTTGGCACGATCCCCGATTATGCCGCGGGCGAGGTCAAGGGGTTGAAACTGAGTGGCGTTGCAGGCGACGGCCCGGCCGCCAAAGCGGGCGTCAGCGGCGGCGACGTGATCATTCGCTTGGCAGGTCGCAAGATCGAAGATATCTACGACTACACCTACGCGATCGAGGCGTTGAAGATTGGCGAAGAAGTCGAGATCGTCGTCCAGCGAGGCGAAAAGACGGTGCCAATGAAAATCACCCCCACCGCCCGCGAGTAGTTTCCCGTGGGATAGGTTTTCAATCTGTCGTCCATCGTGGGACAGGTTTTTAACCTGTCATCAAGCATCCCGACAGGCATCCTGCCTGTCCTTTTCCACCGTGGTTTAGCCTTCCAAGCTTGCCGTTTCCCAAAACGACAGGCTGGAAGCCAATTCCACAGTCATGGCGTTACCAACGCTACTTCTGCAATCGCTCCAGCACCGCGGCGCCCATTTCTTTGGTGCCGATGTGCTTTCCGCCGCGAGCGATGTCTTTGGTGCGAAGCCCGTCGGCAAGCACGGCAGCGACCGCATTTTCGATCGCGGTGGCTTCGTCCAACAGCGACAACGAATGACGCAGCAGCATGGCCGCAGCCAGGATCGTGGCCAATGGGTTGGCAAGTTCTTGTCCGGCGATGTCGGGGGCCGAACCGTGAATCGGTTCGTACAACCCGGGGCCATCCGAACCGAGTGAAGCACTCGGCAGCATCCCTAGCGACCCGGGCAACATCGACGCTTCGTCGGTCAGAATATCGCCAAACAGGTTGCCGGTAACGACGACATCAAAGTCACGAGGTCGGTTGATCAGGTGCATCGCCATCGCATCGACAAGCACAACATCATACTGCACGTCGGGGAATTCTTCGGCCATCACGCGAGCGGCGGTTTGACGCCACAAGCGGCTTGGTTCGAGCACGTTGGCCTTGTCGACACTGGTCAAACGATTATCACGCTGTTGAGCTGCCTTAGCAGCCATGCGAACGATTCGCTCGACTTCGCGAACGCTGTACGCCATCGACTGGAACGCCGTTTCGTCTTCGCCGCTGCCCGAGCGACCGGATTCACCAAAGTAAATTCCGCCGGTCAGTTCACGAAAGAACAGGATGTCGGTGCCTTCGATGATTTCGCGTTTCAGCGGGGACGAATCGACCAGTTGGTCGAACAATCGGATCGGACGCAAATTGGCAAACAGTCCGAGTTCCTTGCGGATTTTCAGCAGTCCTGCTTCCGGACGCGTTTTCGCCGACGGATCGTCCCATTTCGGGCCGCCCACGGCGCCCAACAGGATCGCGTCGCTGGCTTTGCACGCGTCGATGGTTTCTTGAGGAAGAGGATCGCCCGTTTTGTCGATCGAGATGCCGCCGATCAATTGGGACGAGAACGAGAATTCGTGACCGAATAATTCCGCGATCTTTTCGAGGATTCGCTGGGCTTCGGAGACGATTTCAGGGCCAATGCCATCGCCTGGCAATAGTACGAGATTCGCTTTCAACGGTGTGCCCTTGGGGCGAGAGGTTTAAATGGATGAGCCCCCAATTTAATCCAATCGCCTCGTTTGCCCAATCCGATGTCACGCTAGAAAAAAAACGGCCGCTGCGGCCGAGGATGTCGCGATCGCCCTGCTCGCTGCCCCCAATCCCTACATCCGTCGCAATCCAATCGATGCGTGAACAAGGCCGAGACGTTCATCCGGATCCTGGCTGCCTGAGCCGCAAGACCGTCCCAAGTTTCAGTATCCGTCGAGATTCTGTCGGCGGGATTTCCAGACAGCGGCAACCATCGTTGACCCGACGGTCATTGCCCTCACGCTCTTAGCCAAAACTCTCTCGCTCTGCCCTCGCTATTATGCTGCAAAACCAAACCGAATTGGCGTCGATCCCCGTCCAGGTGCCCGTCGTTCTGCCAAGCAAACCGGCAGCGTCACCCCCATGCTCGATCGAAGCCAGCGTGTTACATGTGATCAATGGCGAGTATTTTTCGGGGGCTGAAAGAGTTCAGTCCCATCTCGGCCGCTGTTTGCCGAACTTTGGAATCGCCGCCGATTTTGTTTGCGTCAAGCCTGGGAAATTCCCCCAAATCATGGCAGAACAGAATCGGCAGTGGGGACGTTGTCATCTAGCCCCGATGAAAAGTCGCTTTGATCTACGCGCCGTCTTTCGCATCCGTGACTTGGTGCGGGCGTATGGTTACGAACTTTTGCACGCTCACACCCCGCGGACCGCGATGGTCGCGTCGGCAGCATCCCGATTGACCGGAGTCCCGTGGGTCTATCACGTGCACAGCCCCGCAGCACGCGATTCGGTCCACCAGTGGAGCAATCGAATCAACTCGTGGATGGAACGAGCATCGCTGCTGAGCTGTTCGCATTTGATCACGGTTTCGGAAAGTCTGCGGCTCGATTGCATTGCCAAAGGGGCCAGCGAAGACAAGGTCACCGTGGTCCATAATGGCGTTCCCAGTATTCGGCCCGAGCGGATTCACCATCCGGTCGTCGGCGGTCGCTGGGTGCTCGGCATGGTCGCATTGATGCGGCCCCGGAAAGGACTCGAAGTCGTACTCGATGCTTTAAACATCCTTCGTGACGAAGGACTCGATGTGGTGCTTCGTTGTATCGGTCCGTTTGAAACCTCCGAGTATGAAACGGAGATCAACGAGCAAATTGATCGGTTGAATCTGCGGCGTTACGTGGAACGCGTTGGGTTTACAGACGATGTGCCCGGAGAACTCGCGAAAGTCGATGCGTTGGTGTTACCGAGTCTGTTTGGCGAAGGGTTGCCGATGGTGGTGCTCGAAGCGATGGCCGCTGCGGTCCCCGTGATTGCCACTCGCGTCGAAGGAACGCCCGAAGCGGTCACCGATGGTGTCGAAGGCTTGCTCGCCGAGCCGCGTGATGCTGTTAGTCTCGCGAAAAAAATTCGCTCGCTGGTAATGGGGGAATACGATTGGACCACGATGGCCGAAGCCGCTCATCAGCGACAAACGCAATCGTTTTCGGACCTGTCGATGGCCTGGGGAACCGCCGAGGTCTACCGCAAACTGATCGATTCGCCCGACATGGATCGCGGACAACAGCACTCTGGTGACGCTCGGCTAACGCACGTATCGCAGCAAAACAACTTCGTCGCCGCCGGATTCCGCGATTGATTCAATGTGGGATAGGCTACTCGTAGCGATAGTCACGAAGACTTTCGTTCCCTCCTGCCCGCCTACCTGCCCGCGTAAAACTCTTGGCGAATCTTCGCTACGCCAAAACCTCTCCCACTCGGCAGACTAGAAGCCGATCCCACGGTGGAGTCGACAGGCTGGAAGCCTATCCTACGACGTTCTCGTGTAGACTTAATGGATCGATGTGACGTTCGTTACTTTTGAATTTATCTGTCTACAAGCGAGACTCATGGGCCCGACACCGCCAGCGCATTTGTCCTGTTTGCTGCGAACCATAGCAAAGGGGGGGCTGGGGATCTCGCTGGCATGCTGTGTGTTTTTGACTTTCGCATCTTATGCGTTTGGCGATGACGCCGCCGATTTGCATACGATCGATTTGGCCGACTTGCCGCTGCCACCGGATGAGATTGCGGAGTGGATCAAGGTTGGCAAAGTGCAATTTGTCTATGGACTGCGACCGGAATCGATGCAATCGGGGCTGCGACCGAGCGATTCGTCCGCAACGCTGCGAAAGGGGCGGCGACTTGCAGCGACGACCGAATATCGGATGGGGTATCACTATCGCAGTCGCAATCGATGGAAGTTTGTTGATCAAGATCGCAACGCGGAGTCTCGCGAAGTGAGAATCACGATGCGGTTTAGTGACGTGCGACTCGAAACCGAGCACACCGTGTGGTTTCGCAAACGGCCTGCGGCCGAGACGTTTTGGACCGATCGGTTGGTGCTGCATGAACTCGATCACGTGCAGATTTCAATCGATCCGCTGCTGGAGAAACGGTTTCAAGAATATTTGCGAGCCAATGCATCGATCACACGATCATTCAAACGAGATGAAACGGTCGATGAATCGACCATCCATCCGTTGGTCGACGCACATGTAGCGGATCTGTTTTCGCGAATTTCTGACCTCGTTGACATTCGTTACCAGGAGCTCGATCGGTTGACCGACCATGGATTAACGGCGTTTCCCGAAGGATCCTCGCTCGAATCGATCAAAGAATTCTCGTCAAATCGCTGATTTTTGCGGCTTTCAGCCGGGTTGGACGAGCCCGCTGCGGAGCACGAACGCTTTTATCTCAGCCATTTTCGTCAGGGGGTTCAGATTCGCGGGTGAATCATGGTAAATTCTT
>NZ_JBFHFD010000445.1:0-7198 GCF_041583735.1 Novipirellula sp. | reverse complement strand
GTTCCAGCCACCTCTCCCGAGCGCAGCACGGGAGAGGTCGGACGGGCCCTCAAGGCCTCGTCCGGGTGAGGGCCTGTCACCGGCTCACTCGCACCGCCCATCAATTCCGCGTCTATCCGGCTAGCCCCACCCTCCCGTAGTGGATCTTGCAAAAGATCCCGCCCCACAAAATTCTTAATCTTAATCATACTCATAATCCTAATCTCACCCGAGCAACCAATTCTCCGTCGCCAAACAAGAACGACAATTTCTCGGACAATTTGAACAGGAGCATACAGAGGGAACAGAGTTACAAATCACCCTTCGTCTCCGTTACCTCCCTTTCCTCTCGATCAATCATTTTCGGAGGCGTCTTTACCCGCCGAGCCACGCTCATCCATTTTAAAATTTACAATTGTCGATTCAACTTTTTCAATTCTCACTCCCTCCCTAACATCGCTGCAAGCGACTAGCAATCGCAGTGCGCAGCAAGGGCGACAACCATCATCCCCAAGTCCCGAAAGGGACGGCATGTTGTAGCCCACGGCGTGAGCCGTGGGTTACAACGCAACCCAAATCTGAAAGCCCCGAAGGGGCGACAGGAAAGACCAACGTCTACCGCGATCGGATAACTTAACTTGCACTCGCACAACCACAGCGCCGTCCGAAAACAAAGGGCCCGCGAATCGACGCAAATCAACGCGAATACTAGCTCCGTTTCAACGGCCTCAGCCTAAGCCCTAATACCGCTACACGACACCTTTCCAATTTCCACCACCCCGCATCAATTCCCCGTCTGTCCGGCTTGCTCAAACAGCCGTAACTAAAGAAAACTCCCCGTAGTGGATCTTGCTAAAGATCCCGCCTCAGGACGAACTGGTTTAAACGAGTCAACGAAGCGCTCGACCTCGAATCCGCCCCTCCGCCCCCGACGGACGACCCAAACAACAAGTGCTGACACCGGACAGGAGTCCGGACACCTTCTTTATTCCCGCAGTCGGTTGCTCCGCGAGACACCTGCCGTCGCGTTGGGACTCTGCGGCGAAGTGCGCGAGTTTCCACGGACTCACGTCCGTGGCTATAGCCTGACGTCGCGTTGCGACTGCATGGAGAGTTTATCTCTGATGGCCGCAGTGCAGGCTTTCAGCATCCCCGGTCTCAAATTTTCCTGCCCCTCCCCATCTTCCTGCCCAGCCTCCGGTTGCACAGAGCGAACCAGCCATCACGCGGCGAGTTCGGTGCGATTTCGAGGTAAGCTGTCCAGCATACCGTCCTAGAAATCTTTCTGTCGCACCAATTTTTCTGTCGCCACATTGGGTATGAGCAATTTGTCACGGCGGCACAAGCTCGTCTCGGAGACTGCGGAAACGCGTGATACGACAAGACATCCCACAGGTATCATTCGCCCACCATGATGGTATGAAGTCGACAGAACGAGGAGACTGCCATGGCGTTTTGCGTTTGGGTTTAATCGACCAGCGCTTCCCCATTTTCTAACCTCCTATCTTCTAACCTTTCACGGCGTCCCAGTTGCGTGGCATCGGGTTGCAGACAGCTACATCTGCCGTCGCGTTGCGACTGGCAAGGCCGGTAGAATCACAAAGCAATGACAATCGCTAGCCACTGTGGTCCGTCCGTGGTTTGGCACGAAAACAGACGCTGAGTGACCTGCAATGCTTGTCACTCAGCGTCTAACGGAAGTCGCTGGTAAGCGAATCATCTCATCGTACGTTGGCAGGCTGACCTTGGCCAACGTGCGGAACGTTCGACGAATTTGCTGCCGGCGTCTGCGGAGTGATCACTCGTTCCGAGATGACCTGCGGTTGCGACGTCACGACGGGAGAACTGTAGATCACTCGCGGTTGCGAGGTGACGACGGGCGAACTCGAAATCACGCGGGGTGCGCTAACGACGTTGCTGGGCAAGGTGTAGCTCTGCTGCACGACCGGTGCCGAGGACGGGACGTAGGAAGGTGCCGGCGTGTAGGTTCGCGGTGCGACGTAGCTTGGCGTGGTGTAACGCGGCGTGCTACGGAACATCGACCGGTTGCTGCTATAGCTGCGATTGGTCGACGTCTTGGGCGCGAAGTATCCCTTATTCGCACGGTGGCGTCGTTCGACCGTCGAACGCGCCTTTGCGGCCTCGGCGGTGTCAGCAATCAGGAAGCTGCCCAGCAAGGCGGCGATGGCAAAAGCACTGGTGAAATAGCGTGACATCTTCAAAACCCTTTCGGTGTTCAGCGGCCCGATCATCACAGACATCAACTTCGATGCCTTGGCGAAAGACCGACTTAGACAAATCCGCGACTCAGGTGCAAGCACCAAACGCTCGCTGATGATCTTGATGAAACGTCTAAGCGAGGAGCGTACCAATCGTAGAGTGAAGCTCTAAAAAACCCTCGAGCCCATCCGCGGGAGTGAAGAAAACATAAGGATATCCGGGGGCTTTTTAATAGGAAACAATTCAGAAGCATTTTGTTAACGACTCTTCGGGTTCGAAGCCTCCACCCCCGCTCTGTCAAACGCTAGCGACAGTGTTCGCGCCCGTTGCTGTCGCCGATTGTTGACAACGGTACTCGATCGCTTCAATGGTGATGGTGCGGCCGCCACTGGGGATCATGACACGCACTTGCTGACCGAGATGACGTCCGAGGATCGCGGTGCCCAGCGGCGATAGCACCGATAGCTTTCCGCGGGCAATGTCCGCTTGTGCAGGGTCAACCAGTGTGAACATATCGATATTGCCCGTTGTCACATCCGACAACGTCACGTGACACCCCAAACGGATGACCGTGTCGGGAACTCGCTCATCCGGCAAACAAATCGCGGAGCGGAGCCGGCTTTTCAATGTATCGACGCTGCGATGATCCGCGATGACGGCGACGGATTCATCCTCGATCAGCTGCAGCAATTCCGTTTGATCGTGCTTGGTGATGATGGGTTTGCGGTGTGGCATGAGAGAGTGTCGTCCTTTGGGTGAATCGAAACGCCGTGACAAAGCCTGGCTACTGGAGCAATCCCGGTACCACACGCCGCAAATCAGATGCGACAAAAATGAGCGACGGGTAGCGACGCCGCGCAAAGACACTGTCAAAAAGACGTGGCGAATTAGCGTCGGAAATCGGCGGCGTAGATTTCATGCGTCTTCAGAAGCTTATGTAAGCCTTGACGTGACAAACCAGCTTGGCGTGCCGCTTCGGAAACATTCCCACCGTTCGTTTGCATCAACGCGACCAAGTACTGATACTCGGCTGCTTTCAAGGCTTCGTCTCGCGAAACTCCCGCAGTGATACTGGCGAAGCTGGGCAACTGCCCACCGGAACCCGGTGTCGACGTGGCGGCATCGGCATGAACGTCACTGCCAGCCCAGCGTGACTCAGCTGCATTTGCATTCCCTTGTACGTTCTTGGGCAGATCCGCCGGCTGGATCAAGTTGCCTTTGGATAGGGCGATCGAACGCTCGATCACGTTTCGCAGCTCACGAATGTTTCCCGGCCACGAGTACGCCTTGAAGACTTCGGGCGTGGACTCGGCAAATCCGTAAACCCGTGAATTGTTCTTGGTCAGCAGCTTCAAGAAGTGATCGGCGAGCAGCAAAACATCATCATCGCGGCGGCGGAGCGGTGGCAATTCGACGTGGATAACTCCGAGTCGATAGAACAGGTCTTGGCGGAACCGTCCCGCATTGACTTCGGCGTGGAGGTCGCGGTTGGTGGCGCAGATGAATCGGGTGTCGACTTTGACCTGCGTGTGGCTGCCAACCGGCGTGAAAGTTTGCTCCTGTACCGCTCGCAATAATTTCGCTTGCATTGGCATCGGCAGCTCCCCGATTTCGTCTAAGAACGCCGTGCCGCCGTCACATTGTTTTAACAAGCCGTCTTGATCCGATACCGCTCCGGTGAATGATCCTTTCTTGTGGCCGAACAACATCGATTCGAACAACGAATCGGGGACCGCGGTGCAGTCGATAACTTGATACGAACCCTCACGACGATGGCTATGCTCATAAATTGTTTTGGCAACGACTTCCTTGCCGGTGCCGCTTTCACCGGTGATCAAAATGTTCGTGTCCGTGCCGGCGACGCGATCGATGATTTCGAATAGCTCCATTATCGGTGCGCTGGCACCGATCAGACGGGGAAACAAGTTTTGAAGTTCCGATGCGGGCCGAGTCGGTATCTCCGCAGCCTTGCGGGTTTGATTTGCGTGCTCGATCGCATGCTGAACGCTCCGCAGCAAATCCTCGAATTTCACCGGTGTCATCAAGTAATCGGCGATCCCAAGGCGAATGCTCTCGATCGCAGTCGGCAAGCTCGGAACGCCGGTGACGACGATGATGGGAACGTGTTTGCGCAGCCGGTTGTGATCATGAAGCAATTCAAGCTTCAAATTGCCCGGCATGTTGAGGTCCGACAAGACGAGATCAAAATCCTCTCGCTGCAATGCCTCCATCGCTAGATTGGCGTCGGGAACACACACGCATTCGTAACCGTTCTTTCGCAATAGCTCGCCGGTCGTGCGAAGGTAAAGCGGTTCGTCGTCGGCAACGAGAATTCGATGGGCCATCAGTCGCGTCTCCACCTGGGCAGCATGACTCGAAACGTCGTTCCTTCTCCAACTTCGGTGGCAACGTTGATTTCTCCGTCCATCGATTCGATCAGGTTGCGTGTTACCGATAGCCCCAACCCCATCCCTTCTTTGAGTTCTCCTTTGGTGCTGAAGAACGGTTCAAAAATATGCGGAAGCACGTCATCGCTGATCCCGCTACCTTGATCAGCGACCAGAACAGCAACCCGTTCGTCTTTGGCATCGATTTCGATGCGAACCGTCGCACCGCTCGGCGATGCCTGAATGGCGTTGCGAACGATGTTGAACAGGATCTGCTTCAGTTCATTCTCGGGCAGACGTGCCGATGTGGTGGAACGCTCGGGAATGACCTGCAACGTCACTCCGTGACGGCGCGCGATCGGTTCAAGCAAGCACACGCAATCGCGGATTGTTTTTTCGATCGTCAATTCGGTAGCGGCCAGCGGACCTCGCTTGTAAAGCTGGTACATCTGATGGATGATCGAACTGATCCGTTCGATCTCCTTGTCCACCAGATCCAACAGGTCGTAGTGCTCGTGGGTTGGTTCCAGAGAATCCTTGAACAGCGCGAACGCGTTGCGGATCCCCGCCAAAGGATTGTTGACCTCATGAGCGACGCCAGCGGCCAGTTCACCGAGGGCGGCAAGTTTTTCCATCTGCTGACGGTGCTTCTCAAGCTGCGTGATCCGAACGGTGCGTTCTTGAACCAGTTGCTCAAGATGCTCGGTGTACAGTCGCAGTTGTTCTTCCAACCCCTGTCGATCGGTGATGTCGCGAACGCTGGTGCGAAAGCCCTGATGCGTTCCCGCGTCGTCATACATCGGTTGCCAGGAAATGGCCATCCAACGAGCGTTGCCATTCCGGTTGACGATTTCGAACTCCAAATCGTTGTTTGATTTCTTGTCGATCGCATCCTTGAGCATCTTTCGCATCCGAGCCTGATGCCGCTCCGCCACGATCGGCAACGGATATTCAGGCATCGCCAAACATTCATCAGGCGAGTAGCCCGTCATTCGCCGCACGGCATCGTTGATCCAAACAGGCTTTCCCAACGGATCGTGCCAGCTTTCCCAGTCGTAGGTGTAATTGGCGACGGTGCGAAACATCGTTTCGTTGATGTTGGGGTCGCGAAGGTGTCGGTACGGCATGACGATGATTGCGGCGGAAACGGATTGCCAATAAGCGTTGATCCCGGTTGACGCTTGGATACGTTCGACGATACGCAAAGCAGGAACTGTGCCGACGAAGATTGACCGACGTTTTTCTAATCATTGACGCCTCGCGACGTCAACCTATGTCACCTGCTGCTTCCACTGTCGACGCCGGTTGACACTTTCGCTAGCGCATAGAAAAACCGACTTACCACAAATCAAAGTTCATTTGTGGCAAGCCGGCTCTTGGTGTCAACTGGAGAATCGGAAACTCGCTCCTTTCATCGGCGAAGCGGGTGGTGCAAGGTTACCGAAACAGGTTGAACAAAGCACCGGGGTTCGAGGTATTGCTTGATCCGCGTGTTTTCCGCGGACCAGGGTGATGCAGTTCGGCGCGACTGCTGCGTTGCCAACCCCAAGACTTGCCGCTGTTGCTCTCGTGAGTCTTCGGTGTGTAATGCACACGCGGACTTGCGTGGTGACGAACTACGTTCTTTGAGTGATGGCTCGAGTCCCAAAATCCTTTTTCGGGACTATGACGACGCTCGACGGTGCTGCGAATCTTTCCTGCTTCGGCAAGCGAAGCTCCACCGACGAAACTGAAAGCGATTGCGGCTATCAATGCGTACTGAGCTTGTTTGAACATATTGGATACCTCAAAGGTATAGAGTTGGTTGTCTTCCCAAACCTCATGCTCGGGAACGGAGTCGCTCTATCGCACGGGCAATGCCAATCCCCAAATCACAAACGTCGAAAGCATGCTAGGCAAAGCGAAAATCCAGTGTTTTCCGGGATCAAAAACATTCCAGGATTTCAATCGCAGCGAAAAATGATCGCCGTTGACATGATTTTCATGTCACGACTTGGCGACAGAAACCGTTGACGCTGTCAACAGTCATTTTCACCTGAGCGTCTTACCTCTCCGAAGCGGATTGCGTTTGTTCCTATTTTTTCGTAAACGACATTCGGACATCTCCGACGTCCGTCGATGTTGCGGCAAAGGGGAGGGGCAGCCCCAACACGGGGGCTACTGACGAACTGATGGGTGGGATCTTTAGCAAGATTTTTGAAAGGAAATTCGCGGATTCAGGATCTTTAACAAGATCCACTACGGGTAACGCGAATGAATGATCCGACGTCGGAGGCGGCGGGCGACTGTGTATGCCCCCAACGGAAACTGCGATAGACTGGGGATAACCGTTCCCTGAACTTCTGACTTGAGATTGAATTGGATTTAATACGATGAGCCGTGCGCTATTGGTGATTGACGTTCAACAAGAGTATTTTGATGGCGCGCTGCCGGTGACGTATCCCACCGGTCATCTCGATCAAATCTTGCGAGTGATGGACGAGGCGAAACAGGCGGGGGTTCCAACCGCTGTGATTCGGCACCACCAACCCGATCCCGATTCCCCCATCTTCCGGCTCAACTCCGACGCATGGCAACTGCATCCCGAGGTTGAAAAACGTCATCGCGATGTG
>NZ_JBFHFD010000444.1:0-7223 GCF_041583735.1 Novipirellula sp. | reverse complement strand
TGGCAAGGTTCATGTCGTCCGATGGGTCGACGATTCCGGTGCCGAAATAGTTGGCCCAGACGCGATTGACGATCGCTTTGGCAAAGTACGGAGTGTCTTTATCGCGAAGCCACTGCATCAGCGCCGGGCGAGGATCTTTGTCGAGCGTGACCGGTTCACCCTGGCCAAGAATGGTGCCGGTTGGAAGTTTCAGTTCGGGAACCTTTTGTCCCTTTTTCTTTGCGATCGCTCGCGCCCGCTTTGCTTTGTCCGACGCGCCACGCGTGTTCACAAGTAACTCGCCAAACGGAACAACTTTACCCTTCTGGGCCGCAGTGTAAACGGCTTTGCGAAGCTCGCCATTATTGAGTTTCTTGCCATCGGTGATGTCTTTTAACAATTCGTCGCGAACCGCTTTGGCATCCGGTGAAACCTGGTTTTGGTTGATTCGGATGGGGGTGAACAGTTGCGAGAATTGCTCGAAATCGTCTTTGGACCATTGGTCAAACGGATGTTTGTGGCACTGCGCACACTCGATGCGAACCCCTAGAAATGCGTAAGCAAATCCGATCGCTCGCTCTTCGGGTTTTTGGAAATTACGTCGCGCCCAGAACAGTGGCATACCATCACGTTTCGCAAAGACCTCTTCGTTTCCGGACGAGCAAGCTTTTGTCATTTGTTCGCAAAACTCGCGATAACTTTCGCCCTCTTGGCGGCTGTTCGCTTCGACAATTCCCGCCACAATTTGGTCGTAGGGAACGTTGTCCTCCAAACGAACCCGCAGCCATTCGTGCCACAATCGCGAGGCTGTGTTGCGAATCGGCAGGACGTTATTGAGTTGTTCGTTGCTGTTGCCGGTCCAATCCGACATGCGTGTCGCCCACCATGCCGCGTAAGCGGGCGAATCGAGCAGGTCTTCGATCAGCTTTTCGCGTTTGTCCGGCGATGTATCGGCAATGAATTCACGTACCGTTTCCCCTGCGGGAAGCATTCCGGTCATGTCCAACGACACTCGACGAATGAATTCCGAGTCGGTACAGGGGCCCGCAGGCACCACGCCAAGCTTGTTGAGTTTTTGTTGAACAAGTCTGTCAATCGGCTTGGCTGGCAATTGGGCTACATGTGACACTGAGGAGCCGATCGGACGGATCACGGGAATCGGAACCACGGCGTTGTCGTAATAAACAACAACGTGGGTGTCGCCTTGTTCGCCCGAATCAATGTGCCCCTCTTCGTCAATCGCTGCGATCGCGTCATCGTTGGAACTGAAACGACAAAGTTCGGTAACCTCTTCGACACTGCCATCGGGCCAATGTGCATACGCCTTTAATTGAACCTGTTCCCCTGGTTTGCTAAATTGAATTTCATTCGGGGTGACTTCCAAACGTTGCAGCGTTTGCACCTGTTTCGGATCAAATTTGGCTCCGGATGCGATCCAGCGACGAAGCGTGTTGTGTTGCCAGCTTCCTTCGTCAAATCGTTTTCCTCCCTCGTGCATATCAGCATCAATGGGTTTCGCCAAGATTAGACTCTCGTCCACATCGCTGGTGTCCACCCGTCCGGCATTCTCAGCCATCAACGCCTCGTGATCCGCTTTGAAGTCATAGCCAAAGAGCGACAATTGGAAACCGCCGCGACCTTGAAACGAACCGTGACAAGCACGTCCGTTACACCCGAGTCGACCTAGAAGCGGAGTGATGTGCTTTTGGAAATCGGGGACTTCCGACGCATCCGCGGTGGCAAAACGCTCGCTCAAAGGGGCGATCGGCTTGGAACCAGAGGATTTTTGCGATTTCGGCACCGCCGGTTCTGCATGAGTCGTCGATGGTTTTTGGCCAACGAAGCATGCCAAGGCGATGCAAGCGATGAGTGACAGAGGTTTCGCGGTGGTTCGAATCATTGAAAACACCAATGGGCC
This sequence comes from Novipirellula sp., assembly GCF_041583735.1. NCBI lineage: Bacteria > Pseudomonadati > Planctomycetota > Planctomycetia > Pirellulales > Pirellulaceae > Novipirellula > Novipirellula sp. Next base: position 5,326 of record NZ_JBFHFD010000444.1, on the reverse strand, counting down.
AAGGATGGGGAATGAAGGGGGGATCGGATACGGGGCGCGGGGTGAGCCGCGTCGCTATTTTGCGTCTTTCTTTTTGTCTTTGCTGCGACCTGCACTACGCAAAAGTTGTTGGTAGTTCTTGTCGAGATAGGTTTCGAAGTTTTGTTGTTTCGCTTCGAGTCGTTCTTCGGCAGCAGCGAGTTGACGCTGGGTTCGTTCGATTCTCTGTTTTGTGTAGCGGATCTCGGCTTCGGCGCGTTTTATTTCCGTTTGGATCAACGTCGCCACCGCCTCGCGAAGCGTTTCGCGATCGATTTGCCGATCTCGCACTTTCAGTTTTGCGGCGAGCAGTTTGACATGCATTTGTGCTTGCAGCAGTTTCGATTCGATTTCGTAAATCTCTGGATCACGGTTCTTGGCCGCTTCTAGCCGCTTGGCGGATCTGGCCAGATCGCGTATCGCGGTGTGGTACTGAGCCGGTTCGTTGGCTCTTAGCCGATCGAGTAGCGGTTCCAGCTCCGGTAGCTGGCTGTTAACCAGGGCGATGGCGGCTGCTTCGAGTTTGGGGTCGATCTGTGTCACCGGATTGGACCGGTCCGAACTCGGTTTGCCACCCGAATCGGCAGCCCAGGACGGCGACAAAATCAAGACGGCTACGCTGGTTACCGCGATCGCCGAGAACCAACGGGTGAGCTGTCGTCGCTGCGAATTATCAACCATCGATTTGATCTCCATCGTCGATTGCGGCAACGATCCAGGCAAACACCGAATCGTCCGCGTCCGACTCAGTTTCACGCGTGAAAAATTCTTCGGGGCCATCCAAGACCAAGTCGTTCATCGCAAATTCGGACAGACTCTCTTCGTCCAATTGCAGCACCGATACGGATTGAGCCCACGCTTGAGCCACTAGCGTCGCTTCGGTAAAGGTAGCTGCGTTGGGGACTGTGTTTTCCGCGGGTTCGCGTGTCTGCTTTCCAACGACAAAGGCGATCAGCACCGATGCGGCCAACGTGACCGCCAACAGCACCATTCGCGACGACCCTGAATGGGAATCCAGACCGGAGTGCGAATCGACATCGGTGTCATGAACGCATAGCGGCGGCGAAGCCAGGCATGGCGTGGGAGTTTCGGCCAGCAACTGAATTGTTTCCGCCGTTTTGGCCAATTCGTCGCCAAACCAATCCGCTTCGCCCAGCCGTGCTTCGAATTCAGCCAATCGCTCGGTGGGCAATTCGCCGAGCAAGTACAGCAGGCACTGTTCTTGCCATGATTCGCTTGAAAGTTCGTTCATTGTTCTTGGCCTCGTTCTGATTCACTCGCTTCGTCTTGCCGCGGTAGCAGGTCATCGCGAAGTCGCTCGAGTGCCCGTCTCATTTGCGTCAGTGCGGTTCCGAGCGGGATTTGCAGTTGGTCGGCGATCTGTTGGAATGTAAGGTTTTCGTGGATTCGAAGTCGTAAGATGGCCTGCCAGTTCTCAGGCAAATTTTGGATCGATTGTTGGAGTTGCTCGGCAGTTTCTGCAGCGACTAAACGCTGCAGATGATCATCACTGTGGTTGCATGTTTCATAGCTGGCCTGTTTCTCAAGAACTCGATTTGTCGTGGATCGATCTCGCCAATGTCGCGCACATTCGTTGGCTGCAACCCGAAATAACCACGCTCGACGCGCGACCAAGGGAACCTGATCCCCCCGCTGGACCGACTTGATGAAAACGGTTTGCAAACAGTCCTCGACATCGGCTTCTTGGGCGAGTCGGCGGCGCATGAAGGCACGGAGCGTCGGTTGGGATTCTAGAAAAACCCTTCGCCACGCATCGTCGGAGTCCTCGTGTTCCGTGTTTTCAGGAGTCTTCGTGCTCATGGGGCCGTCGTTACGCTATAGAAGATGCGCAGGTCCTGCTGATTATTTCGCATCCGACGGAGATTTTTGGAAAAACTATTTCCAAGCTTCGACGACCGCGTACTGTTTGCCAGCGATGACGCGGATATCGTGCCACTCGGTCACCAGATTTTCTTCGTACCACTCGGGTTGTTTGGTCACGATATACAGGCGTCCGCTCGGTCGCAGCGCTCGCCTAGCGGCATCGACAAACAGTCGGGCGATCTGAAAATTGGCGAAATAAGGCGGATTGCCCACCGCTACATCATAGCTGGCCGGCGAATCGCAATCTCCTTCACAGGTCAATTGGGCGTCAAGGTCGACGAGACCGTTCTTTTTCGCCCCCCTGCGTGTGCACTCGATCGCCCGTGCATTGCTGTCGATCGCCAGCGAATGAATGCCGCCGGTTTGCATCGCCAATGCCATCGTCACCGATCCGCAACCGCAGCCAATCTCGATCAGCCGCTGCCCCGATTCGACCGTGACGGCGTCCATCAACGCTTTGGCACCCGCATCGAGCCGGCGATGCGAAAACACCCCCGGTCGCGTGATTGCCGCGATCGTCTGGCCGCGAAAACGAAACGTGAATTCACATTCAAAGTTCCGTTGACGTTTCAGTGCTTGCTCTTTGCGAAGTACATAGACCACGGCATCATCGAAGTGTCGTACGCTGATCTTCGCGCCATAGGCCTTTAATTGATCGTGTAGCCAGCGGTCGTTCACATTGTCGACGCTGGTCACAAGCCGGCCGCCGATGACCAGACGGGAATAGGCTTGTTGCATTAAATCGCGTTGCAGTTCGGCTTCGCCACGCACCGAGCATGGGATCAATGCGAGATCGACTTCATCCTCGGGTAAGTCCGTGTCACACACAATCGATAGCGAGTGATGGGGTTCAGACAACGGGGTTTCAGGCAACGCCTTGACGTCGGCATCGTGGTCGGCCATCGCGAGTCGTTGTTGAAATTGATCGAGATACCACAGTGAAACGCTCGCATCACTACGATCACGGTACAGCCAACGTGCAGCTTGGCCGCGGCCAAGTGATGTGCTGAGGATGCGGGTGCCAGGCAAGTCTTTGGCAACGTCATAGAGCGCGGCTTCGGACGTTCGTGCCGGCAGCGGATGTGAGGCCGGTTTGGAGGTTTCGTTTGTCAAGGAATTAGCCAAGGAATTTTTCAGCGACAGTCCATGCTCCCGTGACCAACATTGCCGCGGCGGAGAGCCACAACATGATGTCCCACAGGACGCCGGGCGTCAGTTCTGCTCGAGAGCGATGGTAGCGAAAATACAAAGCCGCTGCTGCCAACATTGGCAGCATCACGCCTTGCGCCACACCGCTTAGTAGCACCAATTGCGCAGGTGCTGGGAAGGCCAGGTAGATTAATAAACACAACAGTGGGAACGCTCCGCTGAGCCAGCGGATCCATTTTTCTCGGGTTTGCGGATCGTCGCCAATCAGTCCTACCACGCACATCGCATCGGAAAATGTTCTCGCATGGCTCGCGTTCGCAACGAAATAGGTCGAGTAGAGAACGGCGAAGGCACCGAATAAAAAGATCGCGGATGCCCACTCGGAAAACACGGGAACAAACATTACCGCCAAGGTGCGAACCATATTGTCCTTTTCAGGGTTCAGTCCCACGCGATGCAAGATCGCCGCGCCAAGCAGGTAGAAGATGATCGTGGCGAACGTGTAGACGAGCATCGCTCCCCAAGCGTCTACTCGCATCACTCGCATCCACCCCGATGCTCTTTGTAGCCATTCGGGCGATCCATCGTCGGTTCCCACGAAGCGGGCATACCCTTTTTCCAAGCACCAATAGGGATAGACGACAAGCTCGGCAGCCCCCACGCCAATGATCCCGAAGGTGGCAAGTGCGGTGCCGATCGGACGTGCGGTTTCACTTGCACCTTGCCCCCCGGAGTCAGGCAGATGGAATTTCAGGCCACTGAAAAACTCGGACAAACTGACCCGGAAATCAGGTTGGTCTTGCAAGAAAAACAGATTCGTGATCGTCAGTAAAGTGAACGAGGTGACCAGGATTGTCGAAAGTGACTGGATCAATCCGTAGCGGCCGACCCACAATACCACGCTGGTGATCAAGGCCACGACGGTCGCCCAGATGGCCGCATCGTTCGGAGCGGAAATGCCCTCGGGTGTCGCGTCCTGGTGTTGGTCGCGGTACGCTTGTTTGCGCGTCGCGATCTGTTGCTGGGCTGACGAAACGTCGACGACGATGTCATCGGGTGCGTAGCGTTGGAACTGCAGCAGTGTTTCAGCGTCTGCGATTTCGTTGTAGTCGGCGCCTTGTTCGGTCAGCGGCAAGCTGATCGCCAGCGATTGGCCCACTCCGCCGACGATGCCGCCGAGTTGACTGATGCTGGCGATCCACATCAGCACCCAATACCAAACCAACCAATTACCGCGTCCACGAATGCGAGGCCCCGGTACTTCGTCCAGCGCTCGCAGCGTTGTCTTGCCACTGACGATGGCGTAGCGGCCAAACTCGATTTGGGCGAATACTTTAACGACACAGCCAAGAATGATCAGCCACAGCAGGCTAAATCCTGCTTCGGCCCCGGTTTTCGTCGTCGCAATCAGCTCTCCACTGCCAACGATCGATCCCGCAACGATCAGCCCCGGGCCGATACAGCGAAGGATCGAAAACAATCGTGTCGGTGGATCCAGTGTCGAAGGCGGTGAATTCGTACCGCTCGCTTCCGCTGTCTCGGTCATTCGGGGATTTTCTAATGGAGCTGGAGGGGAGAGAGCAATTTGCTTAACTCGCTACCGTACACAATCCACGTAGTACTTGCGTGCCCCATCGATATTTTCTTCGACTAAACCATGGATGTCGGTATGGAATCCAGGGAATTTTTCGTTGAATTCGCGGGCAAATTGCAAGTATTTGACAATGGTTCCGTTGAACCGTTCTCCCGGAATTAACAGCGGGATGCCTGGCGGATACGGTGTTAGCAAGACGGCGGTTGCACGTCCCTCGAGCTCATCGATTTCCACGCGATCGATTTCTCGGTGTGTCATCATCGCGTAGGCATCGGACGGTTTCATCGCCGGTTGCATGGGTGACAAATACATCTCGGTGGTCACTCGAGCGATGTCATGCGTCTTGTACGCGTCGTGAATTTGTTGACAAAGATTTTTTAGCCCGGTTTGCTCGTAGCTTGGGAACGCCTGACAAAATTCAGGCAAAATCTTCCACATCGGCAAGTTCTTATCGTAGTCGTCCTTGAACTGTTGCAATGCGCTAAGCAGCGTATTCCAGCGTCCTTTGGTGATCCCGATCGTGAACATGATGAAGAACGAATAGAGTCCGGTTTTCTCGACAACGACGCCGTGTTCGGCCAAGTAGCGTGTCACGATCGAAGCGGGGATACCCGATTCGGCAAACTCGCCATTGACGCTTAGCCCCGGTGTGACGACGGTCGCCTTGATCGGGTCGAGCAT
>NZ_JBFHFD010000443.1:0-7237 GCF_041583735.1 Novipirellula sp. | reverse complement strand
TTCCAACCAGCGTGATTGGTGAGTCGTGGCGCGAGTGAAGCCGGCGCGTCCGGGCGCCGCAACGGGCCCAATGACGTTGTATCCATCCACCAGCAGTAAAAGTGACATCGATCGAACTTTGTCGCGAAGTAGCTCCTTTGGGAAGAGCGCGGTCCGCTCGCAAAAGCGGTAACGTCGCATTGTCGCACGTTCGAGTGGCTATTCAATCCCTTTGACGATTTTCGCTGGAGGCCCGACTTGGAATCGGTAGATCGAATAGGAAAACAGCCCTATCACCGCGATCGAAATCAAGATCGCACCAATCAGTTTCAGTGATTCGAAGTTGCTGGGCAGCGAAATCGAAGGCAACCGCATCGGTGGTCGCGGTTTCTTGGGTTTCGGATCACGCGACTGCGTGGTTTCTGCCTTCGGCCTTTTCGGCTTTTCTAAACGAGGCGGCGGTTCTTCGCTCAGCGTCTCGGCTTCGGTCGAAGGATTGGATTCCGTCAGCGTATCGGCTTCGCAGGCTGAGTCATCCGACTTCAATTCCGAGATCGCTCGGATTGCTTTGTAGCGTTGTTCGCGATCCGAGTCGTCGGCCGAATAGAGCATGTTGGCGACATCACACTCTTGCCATGCTTCGCCTTGCAGCATTGATTCCGCCGGCCATGCCTGTGATGAGTCTGATTCCGCATCGGGGATCGCTGGGACAAATTCATCTTTTTCGGCCGATTCCACATTGGCGTGGGTTCTGGTTTTCATGCTGACGTCAAATGCGACTTTTCCACATCGCAGTTGGTCGCCATGATTCAGTTCGACCCAACGGTTCGGGATGATCTTTTCGCCGTTGATGTAGGTGCCGCTGCTGCTGTCGAGATCCAACGCCAACAGTTGTGTTTCGGTGTGGTGCAGGATGCAGTGGCGTCGGCTGACCGACCGGGTCTTGGGACGAATCTGGCATTCACCATGACGTCCGATCATGTAGTAGCCGAGTTGGATCGAGGCCGCGACGCCTGCATGACTTCCCGTTGCGAGAATCAATTGAGCGATCATCGACGGTGATGTCTCTTTGGGGGCTAGAAGGGGCATAACGCTATGACTTCGTCTCGTTTTTAAATTTTAGTTAACGACAATGACGTGGCCGCCTTTTCCATCTTCCAAGCTTTTGATTCGGGGCGATGGCGTTTCCTGGGGCCGCATGATCGTGTAGGCGGTCATCCCCATGACAAGGAGCAGTGCGGCAATGGCCACAGTAAGACCGACACCCAGCAGCAGCATCTGCTTCGCGTCTCCGGAACGTGCATTTGTCTCGTTTGATTTGGCATTCGTGGTGCCGGACGTATTCGCGGTCGAGATCGAAGACGGTTTGAGCGGTCCGCTGGTCAGACCGAGATCAACCGGTGGCAAACTGTCAAAGTCAATCTCGGTGACTTCGGTTGCAGTCGGCACGGCACCATCGGAGGACAGCGACGAGTCGTCGATGGTGGCTTGATAGAACGATTCGTCCATCACCGTTTCGCCCGCCGGAGCGATCTGGCCCAATTTCTTCGCTGCCGCCGATTCGCTGCCGGAAATCCCGCTTAAACGCTCGAATTGAATCAGCAATTCGGCAGCCGACTTTGGCCGGTCTTCGGGCCGTTTGGCCATCATTCGCATCACGAGTTCAGCGACCGCGGTCGGACAATCGGGGTGAATCAAGCGGACGTCCGGTGGTGCGGCAGTTTGGTGTTTCGCCAAACGCTGCGCAATCGTATTGCCTGAAAACGGAGCTTGCCCCGTCAATAGGTAATACAATGTGCAGCCGAGCGAGTAGATGTCGGCGCGAGCATCGACGTTCTTGCTATTGATTGCTTGTTCGGGGGCGACGAAATCGGCGGTGCCCAATAAGCGATTGCTTGTGGATTGTTCATCGATTCCCATCCAACTCACACGCGCCAGTCCCATATCGCTGACCTTGACCACGCCATCGGTGCGGAGCATCAAGTTCGATGGTTTGATGTCGCGGTGGATAATGCCGCGGTCGTGAGCGTGAGCGAGTCCGCAGGTTGCTTGGCGGATCGCGTCCAGAGCCAGCGGCACCGACATTACCCCGTCACGCCGAACCGCAGCCTGTAAATCAATACCGTCGATGTATTCCATCACGATATAAAGCTTGCCGCCGGCTTCGGCAAAATCGTAGGCACGGACGATGTTGGGGTGATCCAGTTGTGCCGAGGCGCGAGCCTCTTCGCGAAATCGATCCGCACGTCGTTTGTCGGCGACCGAGTCGGGCGGCATGATCTTCAACGCCATCAACCGCTTCATCACGTGGTGTTCGCCCAGATAAACCACCCCCATGCCCCCTTTTCCAAGCGGACGCAGCAACCGATAGCTGCCCAGGTAAAATCCTTTGCTCTTTCCTGCCAATAACTTGTTGGCTTGCCAGTGCGTCAGGAGTCCTGCGCCAATCAGTCCTTCGGCGAGACGTTTTGCGGTGATGGCGGGATCGTCGGCCTGCAGCGATACGACCACCTTTTTGATGTCGTTGATTTCCACGAGCCCGGCCGACAAACAACGCTGGACGAATGAGCGTGTCGGCTCGTCAAGGATTGGCTGAGTAGCCGCTGTCATGGGCTGGTTCCTGTTCAACTCAACGTTTGCTTGTGTTGCGTTCGCTTGCTCTGGTTCGTGACACGCAGTCGTGCTTTGGGAATTCATGGCTTTAGGGATCCATTAAGTGTTGTCATGCTGAGACAACCGATGACAAAGTCTCCGATAGACTCGACGACATGGATGTAGTCTAGCCATCGACAGGATACGAAGCACAGGTGAATCGTTCTGACAAACGCCAGAGTACCAGTTCAATACGACCGGAGTGTGAAGGTCGTGTGAATGGCAAATGTGCGTTTGGTGAATGCGTTCAAGTGAACGGCAAGTAGTCGACGCGTTTTAGAAACAAAGCTTGCGGCGGAGCGGTAGGGCCAGCGGCATCGCGATTGGCCGCTTCGATCACATTGTCGATGTGCTGGGGGGGATACTTGCCCTTGCCCACCTCCATCAACGTACCGACGATGTTGCGAACCATGTTGTACAGAAAGCCATCGGCTTCGATTTCGATCGAAAACAAATTGCCACCGCCATTCATTGAAGGTTCACGAATAATTTCGCAAACCTTCACATGCCGGGTGGTTGTTTTGCGTGGACTACCGACTGCTTGAAAGCTGGCGAAGTCATGTTTGCCCACGAATCGACCGGCGGCTTCGGTAACCGCATCCAGATCGATGTCATGATACAGATGCCAGCGATAGCGATAGTCAAACACATTTCGCTGACCTCCGACCTGCAATTGATAGCGGTAGCGTTTGCCAATCGCATCACGGATTGCATGAAAGTCATCGGGCGCGTCGACGGCGTCAGTAACCACGATCGTCGGCGGCAGATTGACGTTCATCGCTTTGACTAAATCAGACGCACTGGCACGCCAATGGGCCGTTCGCAAACTGGCGACTTGGGCCAATGCATGCACTCCGGCGTCGGTGCGTCCGCTGCCGGTCACATGCACCCGTTGGCGAGTCAGTTTGACGAGCGCACGTTCAAGCATGCCTTGGATAGTCGGCTTTTGCGGTTGAATTTGCCAACCTGAAAAGTCGGTTCCATCATAGGCAATGGTCAATTTGAACGTGCGATCGACCAAGCCAGCCATTACGCTGTTTTCGTTGCCGATCGCTTGATCAACAATTCAGCGATTTGCACCGCGTTGGTCGCGGCACCTTTACGAAGGTTGTCACTGACGCACCAAAACGTGATGCCATTGCCACCGCTGATGTCTTTGCGAATACGGCCAATGAACACATCGTCTTTGCCATTGCAATCGCGAGGCATCGGATACTTACCGCCCGGCAGATCGTCGACGATCGTGATCCCTTCGCCTTGACGAAGCAATTCTTTGGCTTCTTCGAGGGACAACGGCGTTTCCGTTTCGACAAGGATCGATTCGCTATGTCCCGTGGATACGGGGACACGCACACAGGTAGGGCATACCTGGATGTCCTGGTCGCCCAAGATCTTGCGTGTCTCGTAAACCATCTTCATCTCTTCGCTCGTGTAGCCCTCGTGCTTCTCCGAGCCAATTTGGGGAATCAAGTTGAATCCAATCGGGTGCTGGAACGTTTTCGGTGGATGCGTTTGGCCCACCAACGCGCTGCGAACGCTGTGGTTGAGTTCCTCGTTGCCCGCGAGTCCAGCGCCGCTGGTGGCTTGATACGTGCTGACGACCACGCGGCGAACGCGTGCGGCGCGATGCAGTGGCGCCAATGCGACGACCATTTGTGTGGTGCTGCAATTCGGGCTGGCGATAATGCCTTGATGATTGTCGACTGCTTCCGGATTGACCTCCGGTACGATCAATGGCACCGTGGGGTCCATTCGCCAATACCCGCTCTCGTCGACCACCACGGCGCCGGCTTTGACGGCCCACGGCGCGAATTCAGCCGAGACTTCGTCCGGGGTGCTGGCGATGACAAGATCGATATGGTTGAACGCCGAGGGTTCCAGCAATTCGACCTTCAATGTTTCTCCGCGGAAACGCACTTCTTTGCCAACCGATCGCTCCGACGCAAGCAGTTTCAGACGCTTGATCGGTAGTTCGCGCTCGGCAAGTTGTTCAAGGACAATGCGGCCCACCGCACCGGTGGCGCCAACGAGAGCAAGAGTTTCGTACACGGAAATAGGTTCTCAGGTAGGTGGTTAGGAAAATGATTGAAGGAATCGGTCGTGGGATTCACCCGTTATCAATGACAGCCCGCTATCAATGACAGCCCGTCATGAAGCCGGATGCGGTGCGAGAGCGATAGGGCGAGAGATCCAAACTGCGGATTCCGCCCTGCCCTGCCCCGGCAACAGTCGACGTGGAAGCGTCGCCGCAGTACCCGCTAACGACAACAGCCCGCTAACGAAAACAGCCCGCTAACGACGACAGCACACAAGCCCCTCAGGCTCGTGTGCCGCATTCACGGGAAATCGGGTGATTCGCCGTATTGTGATATGTCGACGCGAATTTGGGTATGACCTGACTGATTTTGTCGGGTCATCTCGAATTGAATCGCGTGACTATTGCTTCGCTTTCATCGTCTTGATGACTTCAGGAAGCTTCTCGTCGACCAAACCGTAGCCGCCGCGACCTTCCATCACTCGCGATTCCACATCCAATTGGACCTCGCCCGAGGTGGAGTCCCAAAATTTGGTAATCGTTTCTTTGTCGAGCGGTTGATAGGATCGGAACAGGCGGAAACCGATGCCACGCGATGGATAGTCGGTCAACCACCATGGGCTCTTCGGAAAATTGGGATCCGAATCCTTCCATTCGATGTCATCCGACGCCAAGCGAGCGGCACTGCGGAGTTCCTCGGGATCCATTTCCCAGCTGCCGCCGCGGACAACACAAGGCGACGAGGTTTCGGGCCATTTCACCACTTCGGTGGCGTTGATCGGCGTTTTGTCGGCGAACGACTCGTAGCCGTCTTCGGTGTACTGATTGACCGTCCATTCGGCCACATTGCCGTGCATGTCATGCAGTCCGAAGGGGTTGGGTTTCTTGGTTCCGACCGCCTCTTGGCCTTCGTCGGCGTTGTCGTAATACCAAGCGTAATCGTCAATGTCGTCGGCGGAATCACCCCAGCTAAATGCAGTCGCTTTACCACCGCGAGCGGCATATTCCCATTCGGCTTCGGTGGGCAGTCGATACTGCTCGCCCGTGATGCGGCTGAGCCATTTGGTGAACTGCTGGGCCGCATACTGAGTCATCGTGACGGCGGCCTGCTCGGGGCGCTCGCCGTATTCGTAGGTGAAACTGGGTTCGTAAAGCTGCGTCGGTGCGGTGATCGCGTCAGCCATGTTGGACTCGTCGACCGGGCGAATGCCTTCGCGTTCAAATTCCTTGAACACGTTGTACAGTGACATGAATTCCTTGTACTGGGCCCAGTTGATCTCCTTTTTGGCCACCCACATTGGGTCGACGTTCACTTTGATCTGAGGACCTTCGGCTTCGCCGCGATCCTCTTCGTCTTCGGGGCTGCCCAACAGAAACGATCCGCCTGGGACCGGAACCATGTCGATCGTCAGATCGGTGCCGGGAATCGTCATCGTGTAGGGAACCATGTATCCCTCATCTACCTTGACCGAGGGGCCATTACTCGGTTTTTCCTTGGTAATTCCCACTGCCGAGGAGGACTTTCCGGCATCCGGAGCGTCTGCCCAGGCAGCAGCAGCGAGAAACGTGAGCGAAAAAGCCAAGCAAAGTGAGCTTGTTTTAGCGATTTGGGTCGGTAGGTATTTCATACAGAAGCGTAATTGGAGTGACGAAAACATCGGGTTTTTCCTGTCGACAATTTGTCTAAGCCCATACTAGCCATCGAACTCAATAGTGCAATCACGGGAACACCGTAGAATGCGCCGCAATTGACGTGGCCAATCGGTCGTAATGACCATAGCTTTTGAGCGAGGGGGGGCTCGACTTGTGCCATCTGCTGCTTGATTGGCGGCGCGGGGCCCCGCCCAGTAGCAGCGAGTAACGTTCAATTTTGGCCGGACGGCTCGCGCCGCTACAAAAGCCACCCGTTTAATGCCAAATGAGATGGCATTGGGCTCGCGCCGCTAAGGCTAAAATCGCTTTAATTACGCATCAAAACGGCTCAAAATCAGGGCGGCTGCCGAGTCGAACCGGGACGATTTGCTTTGCGTTCTCGCGATAGATTTCCACATCGACGATCGTGTCTGCCAAAGATTCGCCGATGATTCGCATCAAATGCCCCCGGTCCGTGACCTGTTTGTTGTTCACCCGCAGGATCAGATCCCCTTTGCGTAATCCCGCTACCGCAGCGGGCGATTCGTTGTCTGCCAATCCTGAAATCATCGCTCCGCGGACGCGAGCATCGTCCCCGATCAATTCATGATCGGCAACATCGGCCAGTCCGACGCCGAGCCAGCCGCGTTCGACGCGGCCGGATGCTTTCAATCGTTCATAAATTTGCTGCGCGACGTTGCTGGGAATCGAAAAGCTGACCCCCTGATAGGTGTCGCCGACAATCGCAGTGTTAATGCCGATCAAGGTTCCTCGAGCGTCGACAAGCGGGCCGCCGCTGTTTCCAGGATTGACCGCCACATCGCTTTGCATGAAATCTTGGTACTGAGTGCTGGCTCGGACCAAGCGATGTTTGCCACTGAGGATGCCGAAGGTGACCGTGCGATCGAGTCCAAAGGGGCTGCCGACGGCCCACACCGG
>NZ_JBFHFD010000442.1:0-7349 GCF_041583735.1 Novipirellula sp. | reverse complement strand
GGGACTCGATCCACGAGCGCGTATCGAGATGCGGAATCTGCTTCGTAAGCTTGGGGAAATGGGTAAAACCGTGATTGTCAGTAGTCACATTTTGCCCGAGCTGGCGGATGTTTGTAACAAGGTCGGGATCATCGATCGTGGGGAATTGAAACAGAACGCCAAAGTCACCGAGGTCATCAAGATGGTTCGCGAACACACCGTGTTGGTGATTCAAACGGGGCAACGCGAGCAGATGGATGATGTCGCAAAATTGCTGCAGGGGCACGAGAAAGTGCAGGGCACCGAGCCAGGCGATGATGCGATCCGCATCGTGCTAAAAGCAGGTGTGGAAGATTACAGCGATCTACCGAAACTGCTCATCGAAAATGGGATCGCGCTGAAACGGTTCAGCGAAGAAGAGCTTGATCTCGAGTCCGCGTTTATGGCACTGACCAAAGGCACCAGCCGCCGCATGTAAAGACGGTCAACCAATTACGACTCGCTTGACGGAAGGTTTTCAAGGTCAATTTTGTCTTGAGGTCTCCCGGCTGCTTGCTTCATTCTTCTTAGCCAATGGAGGCTAGCGAAACGCAGGGAACCGATTGTTTTAGCCGTCGCGAAAAGCTCGTCCAAGGGTTCACCCGGTAGGCCTGGAATAAAATCAAACAAGTCGAGGTAGCCCAGTTTAGTACTGAGCATCATCAGGTGTTCGCGGGCAATGTATTCGGGCGTAATGGCAACTGTTTTCTCAATCCCCGTTTCGGGGTCCAGCTCATTGCTAATCCAACATCCCTCTAGTTTGGATAGCACTTCATAAAGTGCTTTCACGCTTTCATCGGATCGTTTGAAGATGATATCGACATCTTGCGTGGCTCGCGGGAAGCCGTGGTAGTTGACAGCGTGTCCACCGATGATCACGAACGGTACGTTTGCTGTGGCCATTGTTTCGGCAATGCGTAGCGGCGAATCATCATTCATCGCGCAGACCGCATTCGTGTTTCATCTCCATCTCTAAACGCTTGACATTTGAAGCTCGTCGCTGATGGTGGTTGCGTTTGATAAATGCTTCGACTGCCTTCGGGTTAGATCGCATCGTTGCAATGGCGGCTTGTTGAAGCTGGTGAGATAGAGCTAAGCGCTCTTCCGGTGTCAGTGCGTGCATCTGCTTGCGACGCCAAGCGTTCGCTTTTTCATTTGCAGCCGAAACGTGGTCGGAAGTTGGTTCGATCATCAGTCAGTTGAGCATTTTTCTGGAAAGGCGTAGGGCTGATTCCCGCTAATTTTAAGCAAGTCGATCGTAGAACTCTACGGATTCACTTAATATGGCGGAAAAATCCGCGGTATTGAAATCCAAGCCGCAGTTTTGCTACTTTTGCGGAGCGGCTTTGGCTAACCGCATGACCAGATGTTCAAGCAGGAATCGATCGCGTCCATCGGCGCTGTGCGTTCCTTTGAGCCGCAGGTCGGCGTCCAGTAGCCATGGCAACAGCTGTTTGCCGCGGGCGCGACCGAGGCCTCGTAGTTGAGCTTTGGATTGCTGGATGTCCGAGGGCCGGTGGATGCCCGCCGATGCCAATGCGTCCTCGAGTTGCACCGAGCGGCCTTCGCGTTCACGATGCTCGACCACCGCGGTTGCCATTCCCAAGCGTCGAAGCGACCAAGCGATTTGGGGCAGCAACGCGATCGGCCGCTGACCGCCGCTCATCAGTTTGTCGAGTTGCAGTAGCGCTTCGGCGGCGTTGCCCGTTGCGATCGCTTCGGTGATCTGCCACACCGTTTTGCCTTGCCATCCTGCGACCACTTCGCGTACCAGCGGTTCGTCGATCGTTTCGCCGGGAGCTTTGTAGAGTGCCAGCTTGGCGATCTCGGTCTCGATCATCCCGATCTCTTCGCCCAGCATTTCGATCAGTGCATCCGCCGCTTCACCCGACAGCGTCGCGCCGTGCCGCTTGGCGACGTAATTGCACAAAAATTTGCGACGATTGGCCGCGGTGATTCCCAACTTTTTGTCGGTGCTGGCGCTGCAGGCCACTGCCAGATGGTCGCCCGCAATCGCTTTGTACAGTTTGGTGTTCGATGCGAGCGACGTCATCTCCATGACGAAGCGGTTGGACTCGCCTGGATTGGCGGCATACTTTTCCAGCTCGGGACGATGGTTCGAGACGAATTTGTCGGCGTCGCGGATCACGATCGTTCGTTTGCCATCGAAATCAAACAGTGAAGCGGTTGCCAAATCGTCACGAAGATCCGACCAGCGTACCGCTTCGCCATCGAACGAGGTGACGTCGCCATCGGAGGACAAAGCCGAAATGACCCACGTCCGTAGCGTGGTATCGGGGCCAAAGACGGCTGCCACGCTGGGCAATTCCGCCGGTGGCTTCGATAACATTTCAAAGGCGTTCAGAATCGCCATCAGAGACTTTTAGCGAGTGTTTCGAGTGGAGGCTACGCTTCGCAAACGCCTTTTGAAGTTGCGAGTTTTTCACAACCCGAAGCGTCAGCGAGGGGAAATGGATCTTACTTCGGTCCCTCGCTGACGCTTCGGGTTGTGATTCGCCGGGAAAAACGATGATAGCGCAACTTCAAAACATATGCCACCGGTGGCAGAAGTTTGCTCGCTAATTGTACGTCGATTGGCTGCGAGCGGCAGTGTGCTCGTTGTCTTCTGGCATCGGGAAACCGCTAATCGGCTGAAAACCACGGATCCGGGCGCGGGGGGCCAATCCCTGGGTGTCGATGGGGCGATCCAGCACGTAGCTTCCCATATTGCCCGCATTGTCGGTTGCATCGATGCGTAGATACAGTTGGCGTGGCAATTGAGGATCGGCGGGCCAAACGTAGTCGCCGTCGTTACGAAGCCCCGCGGCGATGGTCGTCCACGGACCTTCCACATCGTCGCTGAACGACAACGTGATCGGGCGAGTCATCAGATTAGCGTCGTCACATTCATAGCGAATCACCAGCGAACCCGTGCGGTCGCCTTCGCCATACTGAGCCCCGCTGATTCGCACCGTCGGTTTGCTCTGATCGACGACGACGACAATGTCGGGACTCTCACCCGCTTGCGGTCTCGGGCTGGTCAGCCCGTTGGAACTGACGACGACGATGCGAAAACCAAAGACGCCTTCTTCTTTCGTTTCAATGTCAAAGGGGCTGGCGTTGTCAGGGTCTTGGCCCCAAAACTTCCAACTTTTCCCGCCGTCGGTGCTGCCATACAGTTCCACCGATTCGACCCCGATGATGCCAACTGCTTCGAGTTCATATTCCAAGCTGAATCGATTCGAGTCGCTGAATCGAGTGGGAACACGGCCTCCGAACGTCGCTGAATCGATGCGAGATTGCAAGGCGCGTTGAGCACTGTATCGATCGTTTTCGGGGGTTGAGGTGGCAACCGGTTTGGATGGAGCTTGCTCGCGTTTGGCGACCGCTGCCGCCGGACGTTTTTCAGGCGGAGCGGGGCGTATCGGACGTTCATTCTTTGCGGTGAGGTCGCTCTTAGCCAAGTCGCTCTTCGTAATAGGACGCATCGCGGCCGCTGGCGTTTTCGGACGTGTCGCCGTTGTCGAGCTCGCGCTAAGGGACGGTGCGGGCACGTCACCGGTTGCCGGAGCGAACAGCGATGGACCCCCGCTGGATTTTGGTTGCGATGCTTTGCGATCGACGGTTCCAAAATCGCTGCTGACCTGCTCGGGCGTTGCGGGCTGAGGCAACTCGATCATCCCCGGACGCTGAGCATAGCGTGGCAACGGAAATGCGTTTCCGACTTGGCCCGCTCCGACTTGGCCCGCTCCGACTTGGCCCGCGACTTGACCGCGAACCGGGTTGCGTGGCACTGCAGTGGTTTGTGGCATTACAAAGCCAGAGGCGGCTGGCGGATCCGGTTGCGTTTGCAGGCCAGGTTGCGTTTGCCGAGTTGGCCGGGGCTGCAGGCTTGGTTGGGCTTGCAAGCTCGGCGGAGTGCTGACGCGAGCCGGCGTAACGGGAATGGGCGGCACCGCGGGAGCGGTCAGCACAGGCACGTTCGCTGGCGGAATAATCCGCCGCTGAATCGGTGGGCGAGGTGGTGTTCCGGTCAGCGGCGTCTGGGCAAATGCGTGTTGGGTTTCGCTCGCGGACGCGTGGCCACGAAATTGGTTCAGCGGGGAATCACCGCGAAGCGATCCATAGTTTGCGGCGATCTTAGGAACGTCGGATTCGGTTTTTTTGCGATCCAGTTTGATAATCGGGCTCGATCCGCTGGTCGGGTCGCTCTCGGCTGGACGGATATACAAGTCGGTTGACGATGGGGGCGACGAAGCCGTTCGGTGTTGAACCGAGATGGCTTTCAGTTGCGGTTTCGCAAACGGAGCAGCGTGGGGCGGTTCGCTGACACCGTTGTCGCTGGCCGCAAAGCGATTGGTAGGCAATGCCGCCAATCGAGGCCGCTGAAGTCGCTTCAATTGGACGGTCTGGTTGCCCGCCGCGTCAACGGCGGTGACATGAATCGATAGTTGACGCCAATCCTCTTTGGGAACAAACGTAAACGAACGATCCTCCCCTGCGGGTTGGACCGGAATCAATCGCCATTGAGATTCGACGTCGCTGGCGTAGTAGATCCGGGGGTCTGAAATCGCGGTGGCGTCTTCGATATTTATGCTGCAGCGAACCGTGCCATCGGCATCGCCGTCGGCATGCAGCGTCATCAGCGGGCCCGTTGTGTCGACGACGACTTTTAATTGCGGTTGAATCGGGCCTGCCGGGTGCGAACCGCCACTGGAATCGAGCGTTTGAGTGGCAAACAGGAAAACACCATCTTCGTCGCTCGAGAACGCGAACTCGCGGATCGTTGGGGGTTTCGAATCGAGGTGTTCCCAGCCCGAATTGCCTCCGCGATTGACGTACAATCGCACTTCCACCGGACGCGACCCGGCCGTGTCCACGTTGAAGGGGATTTTGAACGAGCGAGAATTGAGGACGGCAACCGGTTCGGCGGCCGAGGTAACGGCCGAGACCGCGTAACTTGGCGGTAGTCCTTTAGCAGAACCTGACTCTGTTGATATGATGGGCTCAGTGCTGCTCGTTTTCAGAGCTGGCGATTTGGCATGAGCTTGCGGTGCTGTGATAGCAAATCCCGATCCGCTTAACGCGAATACCGCAGCGGCGACGGCTTTCTTGGCGGTATGCATCTTGTCGATCAGCCCTTAAACACGGAAAACGGTGTCCTTACCTATCTTCCGGTTCGACTCGCTCCCCTTCCATTCTTGATCTATTCACCCAGCGACCTGATTCCATGACAAAGTCTTCTTACTCTTATGACGTTATTGTCATTGGTGCCGGTCATGCGGGCACCGAAGCCGCGGCCGCTGCGGCTCGTCTGGGAGCAAAAACGGCATTATTGACGACCAACCTGGACACCGTAGGCCAGATGTCTTGCAATCCCGCCATCGGGGGTGTCGCTAAGGGGCAGATTGTCCGCGAAGTCGATGCATTGGGCGGTTTGATGGGCCGAGCGATCGATGCGACCGGCATCCAATTTCGCCTACTCAACTGCCGAAAAGGCCCGGCGATGCACAGTCCACGGGCTCAAGCGGACAAAAAAGCGTACCAAAATCACGTCAAATGCCAGATCGAGCAGCAGCCCAATCTGCATCTGCGGCAAGAAACCGTCGTGGATCTGATCACCGAAACCGTCGATGGCAAAACCCGTGTCGTTGGAATCAGCGTGGTGGGCGATGCCGAGTACCTCGCTCCCACCGTGATTTTGACCACGGGCACCTTCCTCAAAGCGATCATGCATACTGGCGATGCCAAAACGTCCGGGGGCAGGGCAGGGGAGGGGACCACGACCGGGATCAGCGGGGCACTGAACCGATTAGGTTTCGAGGTCCAGCGGTTCAAGACCGGAACGCCGCCACGGCTGAACTCGCGAACGATCGATTACTCGCAACTCGAATTGCAACCGGGTGACGACAATCCGCAGCCTTTTTCGTTCATGACCGGCTCGCTGGCTCATTGTGACCAATTGCCTTGCCATATTGCCTACACCAACGACGCGGTGCACGAATTGATCCGTGCCAATTTGGATCGGGCGCCCATGTACAGCGGTCAAATCAATTCGCGGGGGCCACGCTATTGTCCCTCGATCGAAGACAAGGTTGTGCGATTTGCTGACAAAGATTCGCATCAATTGTTTCTCGAGCCCGAAGGGCGTCAAACCGAAGAGGTTTATGTCAACGGAATCTCGACCAGTCTGCCACGCGATGTCCAAGACCAGATGTTCCGCATGATCAAAGGACTCGAGAACGCTCAAATTATGCGTTACGGTTATGCCGTCGAGTACGACTTCTGTCCGCCCACGCAATTGTGGCCGCATTTGGAAAGCAAGGCGGTCGAAGGATTGTTCTTGGCTGGGCAGATCAACGGCACCACCGGTTACGAAGAGGCCGCGGGACAAGGCTTGATCGCAGGGCTGAACGCCGCCCGCAAAGTCGCCTCCAAGTCGCCATGGGTACCCACTCGTGACCAAGCCTATATCGGCGTTTTGGTTGACGATTTGGTGACCGCAGGAACCGATGAACCCTACCGTATGTTCACCAGCCGAGCGGAGTATCGTTTGCTGTTGCGACAAGACAATGCCGACCGCCGGTTGACCGCCGTTGCCGACGAGCTTGGGTTGATTGATGCGCAGCGTCGTGATCGTTTTGCCGACAAGTTGTCACAAATCGATCGAGGCATGGAGCTCTTGAAGAGTTCGCGCGTCGATAACACGCCCGGCGATGTCTATCTGCGTCGCCCCGAAGTTGATTGGAACGTGATGTGTAGCCAAGTCGAAGGACTACGCCAGATCGACGAAGATGCCGCCACGCAATGTTTGTACGATATCAAATACGAAGGCTACATCACGCGGCAAAAGATGGAGGTCGAAAAGCACCACCGCTTGGCGGGCAAGCAGATTCCGCAAGCGTTCAGTTACGACGCCATCGGGCCGCTGCGTCAAGAAGCACGAGAGAAACTAAATCGAGTTCGACCGCAGAACCTCGATCAAGCAAAGCGGATCAGCGGCGTCACGCCAGCCGATCTAGCATTGGTGCTCGCCCACCTCGAACGCAAACGCTAAGCCGTTAGGCAGGTGTCTTTCAGTAAATTGGCCGTTTTGGCGATAGCCAGGGTTCCGGCACGGAACTGGCACTAACGCCCAATCAGGGGCGCTGTGAAGCATTTAGAGACGGCAAATTACGGTGTTTGCATTCCGTAGCTACGCTGCTCCGAAAACGGCATCCGGTAATTTGCTGGGTGCGGGCAGACCGATAGCGATGGCTCTTATGAACAAGGCCTTAAATATCGGCTTGTGGATTATTTGTGTTTAGGTGACGTGACGTCGTTCAGGCTGC
>NZ_JBFHFD010000441.1:0-7373 GCF_041583735.1 Novipirellula sp. | reverse complement strand
GCGGCCGCACAATTGTCGCCGCTCGTGGACTGGGCCGATCTCGATGGGAACCTGCTAATCACCAACGATCTCTACGAGGGAGTGAAGGTGATCGACGGCAAGTTGACCCTCAGCGACTTGCCCGGCATCGGGATCCGAAAGCGGAACACCTGATGTCTCGCTCCACTCGCCGCGGGTGTGGCGACAGCACGTAGTCCGAAGCGGCAGTTCTTGAATTTCGCAATCTTTCACAACCCGACGCGTCAGTTTCGAAGTTGCGTTTTTATCACAACTCGACGCATCAGCGAGGGATTCTTTAACTTCACTCGGTCCCTCGCTGACGCGTCGGGTTGCGATTTGCCGTGGAAAACGACGATAGGGCAATTTCCATACGTGTAAGCATGGAGGACTCGGGAGCCCGAAGTCCAAGAGCAACGGTATCGGCGACAACGATTACTCACCTCGCCGAGGTTCATGGAATCAGCAACGTCACCGACCGGGAATTTTTTCTCCGCCCAACCTATCGTCACGAGCGTGTCTATAGTTAGTCCCAACGGGACGGCACGATGTAGCCACGGGGCGTGAGCCCGTGGATGATGGAAAAAGAACAATGCCAAAGCCCCAAAGGGGCGACATGAACCACGCGATCACCGAAAACAAAACCTGACACTGGCGTAGCTTCTCCTTGAATTCAGCGTCTTTGTGAAAGATGGTCGCTCGCAGATTGCCACGGTTCAGGGCGTGATAAAGCCCAGTCTCAATTGATTGATGGTTTGGTCCGCCCCATGCCAACGCTCGCTCATGTATCTGTGTAGACAGAAGTATTAACGCGACAGAAAAATGAAGAGGCACCATCGCGGTAAACAATCTTTCTGTCGCAGCAATGTTTCTGTCTTCCCTCGACCGAACACGCCATCGCGAGGAAACCCGCCAAGAGAGACAACAGCGGATGTCAACGATGTTTCACCATCGACGTGTTTCCGCAGCGGCAAAGTGGCTGGCCACCTCTGCGCGCTGGCAAGCGGATTACCCCGCCATCCACGCCACTGCAGGTTGAACTTTAGATTCACAGGCAACACTGACGTTTTCAAACGTGCCTCGGTGGACAGTGAGATCACCATTCACAATTGTGCAAATCAAGGTGGACTGGGGGGGGACTCGATGAAGTAGGAAGAGTTCCAGCGATCAGCCAAGATTGCTTGGCTGCCTAAAAGAAATTCAAAGCGGGGACGCCTGTACGGCCTCCCCGCAGCTTGCGGCCGCAAAGAGCGGCAAGTCTTAAATAGTCATCTGGGATCTTAGATAATCTGGGATCTTAGAAATCAGAGCTGATCGTTTCTTTGTTACCTCGTGTTCCAAGACTACCCCAAAGTCCAAAAGGGCTTGGAGAACCCGCAGGGAGAACTCCTGGTTGGTCTGGAGTTTTCACCTGAGGGGAATTAGAATCGCCGGCTTCTATCGAATCGGTAATGAACTTGACCGCTCCGTCGGCCATCAAGGCATGAGCGCCACCTTGGTGCTGACTGCTCGTCGAAGTGATGTACTCTTGATGCCGATTGCCGTGAAAACACGTTTCGGTATTGGGGGGTGACATCGTGTGAAAACCGGAATAAAGAACAATTCCGCACATCCACTTTGATCCTCGACGCTCTTCGGCGGATCCTTCAACGGCTTGGGTCGAAGTCCAGAATCGAGGGCGTGCGGGATCGATGAAACCAGGGGCACGACAACGCAAGACGCCTCCAGCGCTCCACTGAGCTGTGGTTCGACCACCCGCATTCGCAGGCGTCGTTCGAATGTCTCTATCGCCTAGATCGGTGAGGATCTCACCGCACATAATGGTGTTCGACAGACCGTCGAGGATATCGCGAAATTCCGTTTTCTTTCGATAGACGAAAGCACCTCGAGCCGCAATTCCGACGTTAACAATTCGTGTGGCATTATTTAGCAAACTCGAGTTCAGACGATAGGTTTCACCTTCAATCGTCGTGTGATTTGCGTCACCCATGCAAGCGGCATAGTTCGTGCGTCCCATGCTAGGAAGCCCCCTCCCAGGATCACTTGGGCAGCGATATCCAGCAATATCGGTAAGCCACGGCAGGTAGGGATTGGGTGTGTATTCAGCAAGTGACATCGATGGAAGTGGCCCCATCGATTGGAAGATTGCTCCACCCGTCGTGGAGTAAGGATTGCTAATCTGCTCCCAAATCGCCTGCTGCTCGATGAACGGCGTAATGCCGACTAGAAAACTGAGCCGATATTCGTTGGCACCAGGCGTTTGATACGGCTGTCCGACGGCTAGACCTGTCCCCGAGCCTTGCTGGGGCATTTGGTTGTAGGCAGCGTGGTAATTGTGAATGGCTAAGCCAATCTGTTTAAAATTGTTGCTACAGCTCATTCGGCGAGCCGCTTCACGAGCCGCTTGCACAGCGGGCAGCAACAATCCCACTAAAACGCCAATAATGGCAATCACAACAAGCAATTCGACGAGGGTGAATCCCCGTTGGCTTCGAATGTTTCGAATCATTTTAGATCCTGCGAAGACGGAATAAGGAAGAAACTGAAACAGTAGGCGGTTTGCATCGAGGGGAAAAACGGGAAGTCGCAACTAACCCAATCCCCAAATCCCTTGTGCCAACCGCAGAAATGTACAGCTGATAATCAGTGGACAAAGCGATCCTAATGAACCAACAAGTGATCCAATCAATCGATGAGAGGACTTGGACCAGGATCGCTTGCGTGGCTTCCGTGCTCGTCGACATACGCTTTAATCTCGTCGTCAGTCCCCACAGCACCGCTTTGTTCACTACAGCCCGCACCCGCAATCAAGGCAAACAAGAACAAAAACAAGTGAAGAAATCGCACCATCAAAGGCTCTCCGGGAGAAATAAAAGAGATAAGTAAGCGGACTCAGTGTCGAAATATTAGCGAAGACTTCTTGGCCGAACTACTGTAAAGTTTGTTAATTCTAGTGTTTTTGTTGAGAAATGTTGTCGGGTTTGGTTAGTTCATTAGTTGGTGGTGGGGCTGTGGGACGGTTCGGACTTAGGTTTTTTGTCTTTGGTTTCGTTGTTAATCCGCGGCAGGATGTGATGGAGGATTGTTAGGAAGCGTCGAGCGAACAGCCCGTGTTTTGGCAAACACGTACGGTTGCATCAATGCAAAGTCTGCTCTGCGGAGACAGCCCCTTTTTCTTGTCGCCGCGTCGGATCGCTGAATGAAAAACGAGGCTGATGTAGTGCTGGAACTTCACCCTCAGGTTGTTGATTTCATTCGTCAATGCGTCTAGTAGCTTGGCGAACGACTCCAGGTACAACGAGGTGTGACGCCACGTCGCTATGGATGTGTTGTAACGTCGATCACGCTGGCGACGTTGGTATTCATGCGTGACTAAATAAGTTGCATTCGGTCCCCGGCTTTCATCCGGTCTTTCATTTCATCGAACCATCGGCGAATGCATCGCTCAGCGACAATCAAATGGGTCATTCCCAATACTGTTCAGCACAAAAGTTGCGCATTGAATTTCGCTGGTTTTGGGCACGGCGTTTGCGCATCGGGGCCTCTTTGGCGGATGATCCGCCAGTTGGTCAAGCAGCAGAAGGGCCAGCACCGAAGCGACTCCCCAAGCGACGAAAGCCAACTCCCAGAAAATGCGCCAGCGATCTACACCGGCGGTCAGTCGAACGAACGAACGCAGTTGCGAGATGATCTGCTTCTACGCACTCGGCCGAGGCCTCCTTGGGGGAACGAGAAGCACACATCGAAAAAAATTGAAACCCAAGACACTGTAGAATCGCTACACGCCGACTGAAGTCCCGTGGCTCCGGCGAGTCGCTGCTGTGCGGTCAGTGGTTGACCGCCGTCCTCCACCTGGCAATTCGCATCCGGAATCATCATCACCGACTGCAGTCCTGGTCACTTCTGGACACAGCAGCAACCGCGCCAAACCGTCTTGGGTTTGCCCCCTTAAATAAAAAGAAAGTGGTGTGACCCGTTTGATCTGATGACCCATTTGATTTCACTTGAAAGCGACGGTAGATTTTGGCCATACCCTGCGTGATCGCGACGCGTATGGACACAATAAATTGATTCAAAATTCCGTTAGGAAAAAAATGAAATTAGATGAGCGACGAGCTCTGTGCAAAGCGATAAGCGATAAGGATAACGACGCAGTTCGAACGTTTTGCCGCCAACACCACGTTCCTGATTATCAAGAGGTCAAAAAAAAAGAAAGTCTTTGGCTCAAATATGCGATCCGAAATGGAAATGCGGAAATTGTTCAAACCATGCTCGACCATGGTTTGAATGTCAATCCGCAGGTAGGGGAATTGGACCAGCCTCCACTCACGTATGCAATTAACGACAGCAAAGATGACATCGTCCGGTTGCTCTTGGAGCATGGGGCCGATCCAAATGCCGACCGACATCTTGTTAATGCGATTAACGCCAAAAAGCCGACGGAACGCCAACTACAGTATTTGCAACTGCTCATAAAGCATGGAGCAAATGTGAATCAGCTGCATCAGCTTTATGACACAGACACTCAGTTCACCGTTCTTGAATGGGCAAGAGACCCCGTAGTTCGGGAGTTTTTGGTTAGGCAGGGTGCCAAGACCTCTGCTGAGTTGCAGTTGGTCACTCGATCAAGTGAGAGCCCTGGCGAATCACCCGCCAAATCACTTGCGGACCGAACGAAAGATACAGCGGTCGTTGTCGGACAATTGTCTGAGGTGGTCGACTATTTCCAAAATGCATTTGGAAAAGTCGACTCAAAGACATTTTCTGATACTCTGTCGATTGGATTGGGCGCGACGGTCCACGTGATCAAGCCACAAACCCCGAGTGAGCCCATCACGCTATTCACCACAGGCCTTTCAGCACATCCTATGAATGTGCCGCAAGAGATCTTGAACGAAGCGGGGTGCGCAGAGCTTTACATGCAGTTGCCTGGGGAGTGGAACATTGATGACGAGGCCCCTCAATGGAATTGGCCAATCCAATTGATTCTAAATTTGGCCAATCACCCCACACGCGAAGGCGACTACTTTTTGCCGCCTGTCACCTGCGTCGCAAATGAATCGCCTCTTGGGCCCAATGTCAAATTTTCTTCAACAGCACTGCTAGCGCTGGAAACCTTCGAGCGATCCGACGGCAAATTGATCAACTGCTTTTGCCTAATGCCAATTTACGAAGCTGAGCACCGCATGATCATCGAACAGGGCGCGCCAGCTTTTCTCAAAGCCTTAGATAACGCCGAAGTTAGTCGAATTCTTGATATTAATAGACCGAGTGTTATTTAAAGACAGCACAAACAATGGGTCAGACCCAATACCGTTCAGCACAAAAGTTGCGAATTGAATTTCACTGGTTTTGGACACGGCGTTTGCGCATCGGGGCCTCTTTGGCGGATAGTCCGCTAGTTGGTCAAGCAGCAGAAGGGCCGGCACCGAAGCGACTCCCCAAGCGACGAAAGCCAACTCCCAAAAAATGCGCTAGCGATCTCCACCGGCGGCCAGCCGAACAATCGCACCTGCGAGATGGTCTGCTTCTACGTTCTCGGCTGAGGCATCCTGGGGGAACGAGAAGCACACATCGAAAAAAATTGAAACCCAAGACACTGTAGAAGCTCTACTCGCCGACTGAAGTCCCGTGACTTCGGCGATTCGCTGCTGTGCGGTCAGTAGTTGACCGCCGTCCTCCAGCTGGTAATTTGCATCCGGAATCATCATCACCGACTGTAGTCCTGATCACCTCTGGACACAGCTGCAACCGCGCCGAACAGTATTGAACCCGACCCACTAGATGCCTCCATTCGATTTCTTCGCGTCCCCTTTGATTTGCCCGTCAAGGTTCACGGAATGAGCAACGTCACCGACCGGGATTTTTTTCTCCGCCCAACCTATCGTCACGAGCGAGGCTATGTTTAGTCCCAACGGGACGGCACGATGTAGCCACGGGGCGTGAGCCCGTGGATGATGGAGAAAGCACAATGCCAAAGCCCCAAAGGGGCGACATGAACCAGCGATCACCGAAAACAAAACCTGACACTGGCGTAGCTTCTCCTTGAATTCAGCGTCTTTGTGAAAGATGGTCGCCCGCAGATTGCCACGGTTCAGGGCGTGGTAAAGCCCAGTCTCAGTTGATTGATGGTTTGGTCCGCCCCATGCCAGCACTCACTCATGTATGTGTGTAGACAGAAATATTGACAGGACAGAAGAATGAAGAGGCACCATCGCGGTAAACAATCTCTCTGTCGCACCAATCTTTCTGTTTTCCCTTGACCGAGCATGCAATCGCGAGGAAACCCGCCGAGTGAGACGACAGCGGATGTCAACGATGTTTCACCATCGACGTGTACGAACCGCGACAGCGTGGATGGCAACCGCTTTGTGCTGCCAAACGCGACGACCCACCGATCTGCGTCTTTGCAGTTTGATAGTTAAACAGCTAGCCAGGTGTCGTTCGGATCAGTAGTCGTTTCTGCCAACGCTATGAAACATTTCCGAGTCGTGTCTTGGCAAGTCATCACGCCCCGACGCGTTTATATGTTCTCCGGGCCAAAGGCTGGGCCATTTGCCAGTCGACGTCAGTAGATCTGAATAAACGGCCGGACCGTTGGCCCTACAATTCATTGGTTTTCTTGGTCCCAGCCCACTGGGCTGGGCTAGGTAAACGTCCAGGGCTTTGCCCCTTAATACAAACTCGCAACATCAAGACTGACGCGTTCGGGTGATGAGAAATGCTTCACAGCGTCGGCCCTGCGCCTGATGGGATTTCACTCAATGATTCCTGTCTACCAGCTTAGTCCTGCTCTCATGCCAGCACTCGCTCATGTATCTGTGTAGACAGAAATATTAACGCGACAGAAAAATGAAGAGGCACCATCGTGGTAAACAATCTCTCTGTCGCACCAAACTTTCTGTCTTCCCTCGCTCGAACACGCCATCGCGAGGAGAGCCGTCTCGATTGAAAACAACGGCCTTCATTTTCGGTGCCCAACATCGCTTACGCTTGGCTTCGCAGCGAGTCACTTTCAGGGGCTCGATCGCTTACCGCCGTGTTGCCCTCGGCGAAGCGTTATTCGGCCGCATCTGGCCACTACACCTGTCAACTCTTTCGCCTCAATTTGTTTGAAAACGGATGCAGCGAATATTGGCCTTAGTTGGCCAAACCGGGGCGTTTCAGTCAATTCAGGCAAGCTGGGGAGTTCGTCGGGATGTGATCCCAAATACCATCCGCGCACGAAAAAGCCCCGTGTATGACGGGCTTTTTTGATGCGGCCGAGTGGACTCGAACCTCCACG
Source organism: Novipirellula sp. (assembly GCF_041583735.1). Taxonomy (NCBI): domain Bacteria; kingdom Pseudomonadati; phylum Planctomycetota; class Planctomycetia; order Pirellulales; family Pirellulaceae; genus Novipirellula; species Novipirellula sp. The sequence continues at coordinate 91 of NZ_JBFHFD010000441.1, read as the reverse complement.
GGATTAACTCCCAGTAGGTCCTCACTCTCTCTCTGCATTGAATTTGTAAGGCAGGTGAGTCGCACATGCATTGCTCGCGGGGAGCTGCGTC
>NZ_JBFHFD010000440.1:0-7384 GCF_041583735.1 Novipirellula sp. | reverse complement strand
GGCCGCAAATTTTCGCTCGGCCCCGGTGAATCCAAGACGGTCTCCTTCGCCGTTTCCTGGCGTTTTCCGAATATTCGCTATGGCACCGCTTTTGGCGTCGGGCCGAAGTCGACCTCGCCCGGCCGCAATCACTACGCGACGGTTTGGCCGACCGCTGCCGAAGCTTCGAGTCAAGTAGCCAGCCGTGAGAGCGAGCTGTACGACACCAGCAAGAAATGGATCGATGCCTGGTACGATTCCAGCTTGCCGTATTGGTTTTTGGAGCGTGCGTTTATTCCCATCAACTGCATGCAAACCCAAGTCGCACAGCGAGTCTATCCACGTGGCAACGACACCGAGATTTACAATTTAGAAGAAGGCGTCCGCTGCTGTCCCGGCAATTGCACGCACGTGTGGAACTATGCCCAAGGTTTGGCGAGGGTCTTTCCAGAAATCGAACGCGAGTGCCGCGACAAGATCGAGTATGGTCTCGGTTTCGACGAGTCCACTGGCATGATCTACTTCCGCTATTCGATGAGAGAAGGCAAAAACGGTAAAGACGATGCTCTGGACGGCACCTGCGGCACGATCATTCGCGTGCTGCGTGAAAGCCAGATGACGACGGACTACCGCTTCCTCGAGAGCATGTGGGACCGGGTCAAACGTTCGATGGATTTTGTGATCAAGGAATGGGATCCAGATGAAGACGGGCTATTGGCCGGTGCCCAGCACAACACTTTGGATGAGCCTTGGTACGGCAAGGTGCATTGGTTGATCAACGTCTACCACGCCGCGTTGAAAGCATCGGCGGTGATGGCACGTCAGATGAATCAACCGGTCGTGGCCGAGCGTTATGAACGGATTGTCGCCAAAGGCGCACCGGCGATGGTGGATCTGCTTTGGAAGGAAGAATTCGGCTACTTCATTCACATTCCCGGGGATGCGGATAGTGAAAAGCACGGCTCGACCAACGGCTGTCATATCGACCAAGTGCTGGGCGAAAGCTGGCTGCACGAAGTCGGACTCGATCCGATCCTGCCCAAGGACAAGATTCGAAAGTCGCTGCAATCGCTGTGGAAGTACAACTTTGCACCAAACGTGGGCGAGTTCCGCAAAGTGATGAAAAACGGCCGTTGGTATGCCGCCGCTGGCGATGCGGGACTGGTGATGTGCAGCTTCCCCAATGGCAAAATTGAACCCAAGAGCGGCAAGCCCAGTTACGCTGGCTATCTGAACGAGTGCATGACCGGATTTGAATGGCAGGTCGCCGCCCACATGATCCGCGAAGGGATGGTCCAGGAAGGTTTGGCGATTGGCAAAGCGATCTATGACCGCTACTCGCCGGACGCTCGCAACCCTTACAACGAAGTCGAATGCAGTGATCACTACTCGCGTGCGATGGCCAGTTACGGTGCCTACTTGGCGGCGTGCGGTTATCGCTATGACGGCCCTGCAGGCAAGTTGGCATTCGGCCCGCGGCTGAGTCCCGAGAATTTCCGGGCAGCGTTTACGACGGCGGAAGGTTGGGGCCGTTTTTCCCAAAAAGTCGACTCGAGCAAGCATTCGGCCGCGGTCGAACTGCATTACGGCAAACTCACTCTGAAAGAGTTTACACTCGATGCGGTCCCGGGAACAACGGCAAGCGGCGCCAACGTGAAGCTTGCCGGCAACGAGATTCCTGCAACGTTTGGGTCAAACCAAGGCCAGTACGTTTTGCGTTTCGCGGAACCCGTGACCGTCAGCGCCGAGCAAAAATTGACGTTTGATTACACGTCATAAGTAAGGCAGCTAGCGTTTTACGGAGCACCGCTGTGACGAACTATCTTCCCCACTCGAGTAAGAAGCTAGCGATCCTGCAGCGGCGTGAAATGACGCTGTTCAAGTTGATCGATGAAAACGCTCCGCACACGAAGATTGTCGATGCGGCCAAGCAGGTACGCGAGGCCCGCATTCGCACGATCGAAGCTCGGATTGCGTCCGATGGTCCACGATCCGGACCCAACATCCACGACCGATACATCGAATTCGTTCGCCAAATGCCGCTTGAAACGGTCCTGGCGTACTTCGGCTATTCAAGGGGACAATAACAATATTTCCGGATCTGCTTCGAAAAGGTGACGGACCACATGTATCATATCGTTTCGCCAATCGATGGCGGCCTGCCTGAATAAACCATTTCTTTGCAAAGGATCGTTCGATGACTGCTGCTCGTCTGTTTCGCGGTTCTTTCGTTTTGCCAATCGCAATCGTTGTCCTTGCATTTTTGAATTCGTCGCAGGCACAATCGCCAGGGAAGCCAAATCGCGACGTGGACTTTGCGATCGGCGATCGCGTGGAAGTGCGGCAAGGAAACAAGTGGATCGAGGGTGAGGTCCTTGAGTCGATGCGTGGCGGACTGGTCAAAGTGCAGCTTGACAGCGCGCCGGCAAGTCGCGTTCTCAGAATTCCTCGGCAATTGATTCGGCGGGCGGACGATACGAAGTCAGCGACAACCGCAAAACAACCACGTGACGGTCAACCTCTGGCGGCACTGCGTCTGTGGACCGACAGCACCGGGCAACACAAGGTGGAAGCGGAGCTCGTCGCGGCCACTGAGGGCAAGGTCACGTTGCGGAAGAAGGACGGATCGCAAACCGTTTTGCCACTTGAGCGTCTTTGCGAGGAAGACCGAGCTTTCATTGCGTCCCAAATCGATGACGGCGGAGACGCTTCGCCGGAAGACGTGTTGCGGCAGTTTCTGGTGGCACTGGCTGGCGGCAATCGACGACAAGTCGTGACGTTGATATTGCCACACCCCAATGCAGCTATTCTTTTGCAAGGGGAAGCGGCGCCGCCGCAAGTCGTCGCGGAAATGAAAAAGCAACTCGCGTCGGAGGAGATCCGACGCTTGAAGTTGGGCGAGAAGGTTTCCTTGCCGGGCGGACGGACGATGACGGTGGACGAGGAGGATGTCAGCACGGAGCGAGTCCTGTTGCAGATTCCAAATCATCCCGTTCCCTACTCGCTCGTTCGCAAAAAAAATGGCTGGCGTGTCGATGCAGCGCCGATCATCCAGGCTCGCGTGGCGGCCCTCGCGGCACGCGACAATATCAAAACAGCGGCACGCGACAAAATCGAAACAGCGATGCGAGACAAAAACGGGACAGCAGCGTCCGTTTCCAATGACAAGGACTCAGCCGCCAAACCGAATGGCGATTGGCACACGGTGACCGCGATCGACGGACGCGTCCGGATCCAATTGCCGGGCAAACCGACCAGGACCGACCAAGTAACGCCGATTTCCCAAGGCTCAGTGACCTTCGAAATCTACAAGGTCTCGGCGCGGGGCCGGTTCTGGAATTTCTACGTCATCACGTATCCCGCGGCAGTGATTGATGCGGCGACGGACAAAATTGAATTTATCGCGAGAATCGGTAACGCAACGATGCGCAGCAAAGCGGGCAGCGAATCGATATCGCTGACGCCAATTGAAGACTCGGCCTATCCCGCCGTTCGATTGGAGTATCGCTATCCGCCGGGAAAAAATACGGCTGGCGAGTACGGTGGCGGCCAGGCGATGCACGAACTGTATCTGATCGAAAATCAAGTGGTGTGGGTGTTCGTCGATGTCCTGGATGCGGCCCGCGAAGTCGAAAACGACAAGGTGACTGCCGAGATCAAACGCTTCTTCGCATCATTTGTCATTCCGAAGGACTAACCGCTAGAAGTCGACTGCCCGATGCGAATGACTGCTCGGGTTCCTTACCGCAAGCATCTCATTTGAAGATCCTGTGCTTTAAGAAACGCGGCGATTTCCCGATTCCAGTTGCTGTTTCAGCCTGTCGCAAAACGTTAAATTCATGTCGCAATTCATCCTCGGCAGGACCGTTCCATCGGTTAAGATAAATGGGTTACACAGCCAGGATAACGTGACATCGGCAGCCGAACACAGCTGACGCAAATCATCCGACGGCGTCAAACGGTTGTCACAGACGAATGTTGGTCTTATCTGTCGAGCGATTTGATGCGACCAAGTCACTCGGTTCCCCGTTTTCATCGCAACCATTAATCCAGTGGGCACCGACAAAACGTAGAGGCACCTTGATTCCTTTTCGGATCACATGATCGCTGCAGATCTGTGTTCATGGGGTGATCGAACTCTGGACAATTAAGTTCTGGGCGATCGAGACATCATCAACACCAGACGCAATGCACTAAGCCAACCGCCAACCGATTCATTCATTATGCAATTGAACATCATCGACGATACCTCCGAAGTATCCTGTTGCGAGCCCGCTGTCGATTTCGACTTGTCACGGCGGCGTTTCTTGATTGCTGCGGGCGCAATGACTACCGCGCTCACTGGCAAGCCACTATTCGCTGCCGGTCGCCAGGAAAGCTATGCCGACGCGATTCAGTCGCACGAATCGCTGCGAGGCTATTGGCGGTTTGATGGCGACTTGACCGATGTGATGGACAAGGCACCTGCGAAGGGCGGCGGATCGGTATCCTATGTCGATGGTGTCGTGGACGGACAAGCGATTTGCCTCGCTCCGAAACAGCCCGCCCCAAAACAACCGGTTTCGGTACAGAACACGAATCACTTGCGTGGCCGCTCGGCGACGTTGGAGCTGTTCTTCAAACTTGCCTCGCCACCCAAGGGGAACGAGGATCCGGTGATCATCGCGCAAACCGCGGGGCAACAGGCTCGTTATATCGTCGGGATCAAAAACGACTTGTCGTCGCTGGTCTATCGCAACGTCAATGGCGACGTGTTGACGACGATCAATCTGCCCACCGACCAGCCGATTGAAGTGGGGCGATGGTATCACTTGGCAATCACCAGTTTTGATCTCGACCTGCGGGCCTACGTGGATGGTTACGAGTGCAGCCTACGCGGCGGTGCGTTTGAGTTCACTCGGCGAGGACCGAATAAATCGACCATGACCATGGGGGCGACCACGGTCAATGGATGGGGTTCGGCGGATATCTGTTTGGACGAAGTCGCCTGCTACGCGGAAGGTTTGACGCTGGCTGATTTCCAGCAGCATTTGAAGGCTGCGGGATGGGAACAACGTCTGAAAGAAACCGGCGAGATCGTCGCCCGAGTTGAAGCGGAGCGCAATGCCCATCGTGCGCGAAAAGAGCAGGCGATCCTGAGTGATCCCGCACTGACCGCTCCGGGCAAGACACGTGTTTACGAGGGCGAGAATCTCGGTGCGATCAACTTCACCGTTGGCGGCATCGGTGCTGGCGCCATTCAGTTCAACGGCAAGGCCGAGCCCGCTATTTGGCAGATCGCATGCAACTACTCCGAAGAACGCATCGCCGACAGCTTCCTTGCGGTGCGGGCGCAATCCGAGGGTGGGAAACCGGTTGTTCGCGCGTTGCAAACCGAGGCGTTCGGCCCGTTCGCAGCGATGTCGTCCTTGAAATTCGAAGGCGAATATCCGCTGGCGATGTATCGCTTCGAAGAGCCCGCGCTGCCGGTGGAAGTGGAACTGGAAGTTTTTAATCCGTTCATTCCAATGGACCTGAAGCACTCGGCGATTCCCTGTGCGATCTATACCGTGACGGTGACCAATCCATCGTCATCCGCCGTCCAGGTCGACGTCCTGGCCACGCAACAAAATGCACTCGGTTACGCCGAAGGCAAGGGAGGGAAATTCGGCAAGAATCAGAACCAGATTCTAAAGCAAACGGCAGATGCCAACGTAGTGGACGAGGCTACGAGTCCCCACCGCTCGGAAGGACTTCCGGCGAAGCCCACTACGGAATCGACCCTGTTGCATATGACCCGCAGTGGCATCGACAACTCGGATATGGTGTTGATGACAACGGCGTCCGGTGCATCGGGCTGCGCCGCTTGGGATTCGTTGCAGGAACTGCATGGTGGATTTGACGCCGACGGCCAGTGCAAAGGCCCCACGACGTCAGAGATTTCCGCCGCTGGAAAAACCGTCAACGGCGCTCTTTCGGCTCCCGTCGAACTCGCACCCGGCGAAACGAAGTCGGTCACCTTTGTGTTGTCATGGTACTTCAAAGCCGGAAATCACGGGTCGGGAAGACGACCGGTGAAATTAGAAGGCGAAAGCGGACAGAGCGTCGGCTGGTCGCACCAAGGACAAAACTACACTAATTGGTGGTCCGGTGCTCGCGATGTGGCGTCCTACCTGATTCGCAATCTAGATGATTTGATCGCGCGAACCCGCCGCTTCCATGACACGCTTTATGCATCCAGCTTGCCGAGGTGGTTGCTGGACAGACTCTCATCACAATTGGCGGTGCTGCGCAGCCAAACTTGCTGGTGGGCAGCCGATGGGTTCTTTGGTGCATGGGAAGGCAGCAATCCGACCGATGGTTGCTGCGCCGGAAACTGCACACACGTGTGGCACTATGCACAAGCCCATGCGCGTCTGCTGCCCGAATTGGGTCGCAAGATGCGGGAACAAGACTACAGCACGCTGACGCCGGACGGCTTGCTGCCGCATCGGCATACCAACAAGAGCCCGGCAGCCGATGGGCACTTTGGCACGATCCTGAACAGCTATCGTGAGCACCTCTGCACGACCGACAACCAGTGGCTACAGTTGCAGTGGCCCAACATCAAAAAAGCGATGGAGTGGGGGATCGACCACTGGGACCCCAATCGTGACGGATACATGCAGAACATTCAGCACAACACGCTCGACGGAGCGTTCACGGGATGCTCCTCATGGATCGGTACGCTGTATCTGTCCGCACTCGAAGCGGGTGCCCGGATGGCCGATATCATGGGCGAGCCCGACACGGCGGCGGAGTATCGCAGGATTCGAAAATCCGGCAAGAAGCTGCAGAATGAACGACTGTGGAACGGCGAATATTACATCCAAGAGGTTGGCCCAGAGCGTGCTCAAGACTACCTCGACGGATGCCATATCGATCAAATCCTTGGCGAATGGTGGGCCGGCCAAGTGGGCATCGACGCTAACTACCCGCCGGATCGTTCGCGCAAAGCGATGCAGTCGTTATTGAAGTACAACTTCCTGGCGGATTTTCATGGCCAATCGCTCAAGCCGCGGCAGTACTGCGAAGTCGACGATGGCGGCATGAAGATGATTACATGGCCCAAGAACCCACAACCGATTCCGGGCATGAAGTATGGCGACGAAGTGATGACCGGATTTGAGTACGGCGCGGCGGTCACCATGATACAAAACGGGATGCTGCGAGAAGGTCTGATGGTCATCAAGGCGATTGCCGATCGCTACAACGGCCGCCTGCGCACCGAGGGTGTTACCGATATGAAGAACGGTCCCTGGGGTTACTCAGGCAATCCGTTTGGCGACGATGAATGTGGCAAATACTACGGTCGCTCGTTGAGCGTTTGGTCGGCCTTGATCGCTTTACAAGGTTTCATCTACGACGGCCCGGCGGGGCGTATCGG
>NZ_JBFHFD010000439.1:0-7390 GCF_041583735.1 Novipirellula sp. | reverse complement strand
TGAGTCGGACGTTGCGATCGAGGTCGATGCCGAGCTTCGCGAGGTAAACGATCAAATGTCGACCTACTTGAAGTCGTCCGAGATCAGTCGTTTTAACGACTCGGACTCAACCGATTGGTTTGACGTCAGCGAGGAAACAGCTGAGGTGGTTAGCGCTGCACTGCAAATCTCTGAAGCCACCGAAGGTGCCTTTGATGTCACAATCGGTCCGTTGGTCAACGTATGGAGTTTTGGTCCCGATCCCAAAACCAACGAAATTCCCAGCGACGCAGTGATCACCAGCCTGCGTGAATCGGTTGGCTACAAAAAATTGGCGGTTCGAAACGACCCACCGGCGCTGAAAAAGTCGGTTCCCTCGCTGAAGGTCGATCTCTCTTCGATCGCCAAAGGGCATGGGGTAGACCGTGTCGTCGAGCGGTTGGCGGATCTCGGTGCCGAAAATGTGTTTGTTGAAATCGGCGGCGAAGTTCGTGTTTCAGGTTCCAAAGATGGACAGCCTTGGAAAGTCGGAATTCAAAATCCGCAAGGCGCCGATGGCGACGCGATGTCGCTGGCCGCGGCTCATCCAATCCTTGATCAAGCGATGGCCACCTCGGGTGATTATCGCATTTATTTCGAAGTGGACGGGAAGCGTTATTCACACACCATTGATCCTCGCACCGGTCGACCGATCGATCACGATTTGGCCTCGGTCTCGGTGATCGCCGACACGTGCATGAAGGCCGATGGTTGGGCGACCGCCATCAACGTGCTGGGCGCCGACGAAGGGATCAAGGTGGCAGCTGAGCAAGACTTGGATGTCTTAGTCATCCGTCGCCGCGGAGACGAATTTGTGCGTGTTGGTACAGGTTCGCTCTCACCGTATGCAGCCGAGCCCGACGCGACCACGATCGCCGATCCCGTTCCCACGACCGATGCCTCCTCTAACGAACAGCCCTCGCTGTACACGCGCATGCTTCCCACGTTGATCATTACTTTAATCGGATTCGGAATCATCCTGAGCGCGATGGCAATCGGCGTGATCTTCGGACGCAAATCGATCAGCGGTTCGTGCGGCGGTTTGGCGGGTAAGAAGAACGACGACGGCAGCGTCAGTTGTTCGTTGTGCAGCAACCCCTCGGATGCCTGCCAGGAGCTCCGCGAGCAGATGCAAGAAGGTCAAGCCAAAAAAGACGCCGCACAATCCTAATGCAATTGTAGTTGCCGTCACCAGTCGGCCGAAATCCTCGCTCTGGCGAACGTAGCTACTTTAGGACCGTTGGACCATTCAGTGACGGGGAAGAACTCGTCGCGGAAGTCGTCAAGACTTTCGTGATTGGTCGAAAAGGTCAGAACTCTTTTACGCCCGCATTGGTTCTGGCCTTCCTTAGCTCACACAACAGGCGTCTTCGTGTGCCTGAATCACGTTACTTGAGTGATTGCCCGCGCCGTGCGGATTCCACTCGCGAATAGGCCAGCAGGTCTTGGATCAGTGTTCGCATGCGGCGGCCACCGTCGATGATGTAGGACATGTACAGTTTGGCGTCTTCGCTGAGCTCGTTCGGATTGACGCGTCTTGATGACAAAGACCTCGAATCCCGCGGGCACTTCGCATCCGAATTCTTCGCTCAGTTCGTTTGCGCGTGCCAGCACTTCGTGCCATCATGAAACACGTCTGGGTTCGCTTGGTCGATCATTTCGTCCTTGCTGTAGCCCAACATTTTCTATGCAGCGTCATTGAAAACAACAATCGTTCCTTGTGGATCGGTGGCAATAATGGCGACTCCCGCCGCGTTTTGGATTGCGGCTTGCAATTGGCGTGTGGATTCCAATTCGCACGCAGCAGGTGAATCTCATCCGCACGCTGATTTGCCCCAGGTTCAATCTCGGCTTTGATTCGTATGAAACAAACCGTCGCGTTTTCGTTGATTTGTTTCAGCCGGGAAAAATAGCGTTGAGCAACCGCTTGCGGTTCATCAAAACGCACCGTGAACGAAAACGTGCTTGCCTCGCCGATCGTGCTGACGACCTCGGATCAAGAGTTCGATAAGCAGCAGATGGCCAAGTTCCCGGTGGTCAAGGATTATCTGGTCAAACCGCTTCGCGCTGCGAACATGCAAACGTTGCAAGAATCGGTCACTCAAAAAAGAACCGCGATGTCGCTGTAATTCAGCGAGCACCGCGGTTTTAGATTGGTTGATTGAAATCGCTCTTTAGCCGCCACCGACCAGGGTGACGACTTCGACATCATCGCCGTCGTTCACCATCGTGGACGCATAGTCTTCGCGAGGCACGACATCCGCGTTGACTTCGACCGCCAAATAGTTCGGCGGTACATCGACGGTCTCCAATAACTGCTGGACACTCATCGACGATTCGATTTCGACGCTCTCGCCGTTGACTTTGATTTGAATCATGTTAACCGTCAAAAGCGGCGTCAAAGGCAACATTGCTCGGGCTGAAGTCGAGCTTCTTGGTGAACGCACAAGCTTCCTTGGCACCGAAGGTTCGCTCCATTCCCGAATCTTCCCATTCGATTGAAAGCGGTCCGGCGTAATTGATCTCGTTCAATGCACGAATGATCTCTTCAAAGTTCACACCACCACGGCCCGGGCTGCGGAAATCCCAACCGCGTCGTGAATCACCAAAGTTCAGGTGACTGCAATTGATACCACTGCGGCCATCAAGCGTCACAATCGCGTCTTTGATATGAACGTGGTAGATGCGGTCGGGGAAGGCGCGGATGAACTGCACCGGATCAATCCCTTGCCAAATCAGATGGCTGGGGTCGAAGTTGAATCCGAATTCTTTGCGATGATCGAGTGCTTCGAGGGCTCGGGCGGCGGTGTGGATGTCGAAAGCGATTTCGGTGGGATGCACTTCCAAGGCAAAGTTCACTCCACACTCGCCGAACACGTCCAAGATCGGATTGAAACGCTCGGCGAGCAAGGCAAAGCCGTCATCGATCATGCTCGGAGGCACAGGGGGGAACGAATACAGCAAGTGCCAAATGCTGCTGCCCGTGAAACCGTTAACGACTTCGACGCCAAATTTTTGTGTCGCGCGTGCAGTGTTCTTCAGCTCTTCCGCAGCCCGCTCGTTGACGCCCGCGGGATCGCCATCGCCCCATACGTAGTCGGGCAGAATCGATTTGTGCCGCGCGTCGATGGTGTCCAAGACCGCTTGGCCAGCCAAGTGGGCGCTGATCGCGTGGCATTGTAGCCCTGCGTCGTCGAGCAACTTGCGATGCTTGTCGCAATAATCGTCTTCGGCGATCGCGCGGTCGACTTCGAAATGGTCACCCCAGCACGCTAATTCGATCCCGTCATAACCGAATTCGGCGGTCATGCGGGCCATTTCTGCAATCGGCAAGTCGGCCCACTGGCCGGTGAAAAGCGTAACGGGTCGAGCCATCGCGAAAAATCTCCGTAAAATAGGTTGGGGAGCTGGGTTTGGGATTCGTTTGACAACGAAGGACTGGATTATAGAGAAATCCGTCATCCCATTGTGCGCTTGGGGGGCGGATGACCGCAACCATCCCAAGAATCACCCCACGATCAAGAACAGGGGAGACCGCGAAAGAATAAAGGATATTGCGGCGTCGAGCGATTCTCGCGTTTGGGCATTAGCCCTCAAAGGCAAGCCGACGGGCTTGGGCCTTTAAGTCGGCGTGCAGCCGCTGCACGGCGCGGGTTTGTTCGGCCAAGTCGGTGGAAGCGGCTTGTCGTTCGAGTCGGAATTGCCGCTCGCGGTGCTCTTGTAGTGCCGCACGTGAGTTTAGTTGTGCTTCGCGAGCATCGAGGTCCGATTCCCAAGCTTGCAGCCGTTCGATCAAATCGGCCGCCTGCAGTCCCAACCACTGCTCCTGGGGCGAGGTTTCCGAGATGATTTGGGGCTTCGCGTTGGGATGTTTTACCGACGGCGACACCGACACAGCCGACGTGCCGGTTGCCTCGGCAGCCACATCGTGTGCCGCGTCAACGCGATAGCTCGCGAAAAAGTCACCTCGTGACAATCCCTCTGGGATTTGGCCCTCTCGTGATAGCCCCACTCGCTGCGATGCCGAAGCCTTCCCCGCGAACCGCTCGCCACTGGCAGTCGGCTCGCCACTGGCAATCCGATCGCGACCAAGTCGAATGCGATCGACTTGATTCAGCTTCTCGATTCGTTTCCAGCGGTACGAGGGCATGGGATTTGGGGGCTTCGTCGTGGTTACGGCGGAAGAAGAAGGCTGCAATTCGGCAGCTCTGGCCCCAAAATTGCAAACACCTATCCATTGGTTCGGAAATCGAGGCCGATAAACTGCATCGATCTGAACCCACCAGATAAAATGAACGAGTCAGTAGTGCGGTCGATACCGGTTATTCCGGTGGAACCGCCTACCACCCTTTCGCTACCCACTTTCTTAGGACGAGTCCCCACCCATGATGCGATTGTTTGCAGGTCTGTTTTGTTTCACCACGACGGTTTTCTCCGCGATTTCCCCGGTTTTGGCCGAGACACCGCTGGATGCCAAGATTCAGCGTTCGGCGGCCAAGGGAATTGAATTCCTGAAAAATCGAGGGCAAGCCGACGACGGTTCCTTCAGCGGCGAGACCGGCGCTGCCGTTACCGCCCTCTGCGTCAACGCGATTCTGCAGCATCGTCCGCAAGCGATCAACGATCCAGTGATCCAGAAGGCGCTGACGTTTATTTCATCGAAATTTCAAACCGACGGCGGAATTTACGCCACCGGTTCGTCGCACCAAAACTACGAAACCTCCGTCGCCATCGGCGCCTTGGTGCGGGCGAACAAAGATGGCCGGTACGACAGTGCACTGAAACGCGCCGAAACCTTTTTGAAAGGGTTGCAGTGGGATGAAGGCGAAGGCATCGAATCGTCTGACCCCAGCTACGGTGGCGCGGGCTATGGAAGTCACAAGCGACCCGACCTTTCGAACACCTCGTTCTTCATCGATGCCCTTCGCGATCTCGGCAACGAAGCGGACGATGAATCGTTGCAGAAAGCGTTGAAGTTCGTCGTTCGCTCGCAAAACTTGGCCAACGAAGGTAACGACACACCGCATGCCGACGAAGTCAACGATGGAGGCTTCTATTACACTCCTGCCGCGGGCGGTGAAAGCCAAGCGGGCGCAGCCGAAGGGGGCGGGCTGCGAAGCTATGGCTCGATGACCTACGCCGGCTTAAAAAGCATGATCTTCGCAGGCGTGTCCGCCGATGACCCTCGCGTGTTGGCCGCCATGGACTTCATTCGCAAGCACTATTCGCTCGATTCGAACCCGGGGATGGGGCAAGCTGGGCTGTATTACTATTACCACACGTTCGCCAAAGCTCTTGATGCGGCCGATGTCGAAGTCTTGGACGACGCTTCGGGAACCCCACACCCTTGGCGTGAAGAGTTAGCCGATCATTTGATTGCCGAGCAACAATCCGATGGATCGTGGGTCAACAAGCAGAGCGAGCGATGGATGGAAGGGGATCGTCAACTCGTCACCGCCTATGCATTGCTGGCACTGGCCTATTGCCGCGAATAAAGCGGCCTTGGTTTGATTCGTCGCCCGTCCCACCGATGCGGCAACGGAGGTCTTTCTGCTCCGCCATCGCAGCGGTGCGATGGCGGGCTGTCTGCCATAAAACGCGGCGTGGTTGTGATCGCTTGCCGCGGGCGAGCGGTTCGCCAAACCCTTGTCTACTCGACACCCCGGATGGTTTGTTGATAATCGCGGGCTAATTAGCTCGTAGAATCACCAATTCATTTTTTCGGGAACTGAGAGAATAGGCCATGGCGAAAAAGACAATCGATCAAGTCGACGTAGCGGGTAAGAACGTGTTGATGCGAGTCGACTTCAATGTCCCGCTCGACGAAAATCAACAAATCACCGATGACCGCCGCATTCGCATGGCGTTGCCGAGCATCAAGAGCGTGATCGATCGTGGCGGCCGAGTGATTTTGATGAGCCACTTGGGACGCCCCGAAGGCAAGGGCGACGACGCCAAATACAGCTTGGCGCCTGCGGCAAAACAATTGGCCGTGCTGCTCGACAAACCTGTCGCCTTTGCTGCCGACACCGTTGGCGACGATGCGACCAGCAAAGCAGGCAAGCTGGCCGATGGTGACGTGCTCGTGTTGGAAAACCTACGTTTTAATCCAGGCGAAAAGAAGGGCGATAGCGAATTCGCAGGCAAATTGGCCGCGATGGCCGACATCTACTGCAACGACGCTTTCGGAACATGTCACCGCAAAGACGCCTCGATGGTTGCTGTTCCCGAAGCAATGGCCGGCAAGCCTCGCGTGGTCGGCCACTTGGTCGCCAAAGAAATCGCCTACCTGACCGACGCGATCAGCAACCCCGAACGTCCGTTTGTGGCAATCTTGGGCGGGGCCAAAGTTAGCGACAAAATCAACGTGATCAACAATCTGCTCGGCATCTGTGACACCGTGTTGATCGGCGGTGCAATGGCTTACACCTTCTCGTTGGCACAAGGCGGCAAAGTTGGCAACAGCTTGGTCGAGAAAGATAAGGTCGAATTGGCAAAAGAGTTGCTGGCCAAGGGAGGCGATAAACTACAGCTGCCCGTCGATACACATTGTGGCGACGATTTTGGCAACATCGCCGGATGCAACAAAAAAGTCGTTTCGGCTGGCGAAATTCCCGACGATATGGAAGGACTCGATATCGGTCCGGAAACCGCCAAAATCTATGCCGATATCATCAAGAACGCCAAGACCGTGGTTTGGAACGGCCCGATGGGCGTGTTCGAAAAACCACCGATGGACGCGGGCACCAAAGCAGTCGCGCAAGCGGTAGCCGACAGCGATTCAACCAGCATCATCGGAGGCGGTGATAGTGCAGCTGCGGTTGATCAACTTGGCTTCGCTGACCAGGTCAGCCACGTCAGCACCGGTGGCGGCGCGAGCCTTGCGATGCTCGAGGGGGAACGCTTCGCTGCCGTCGATCTGCTCGACGAAGCGTAAGCAAGAGAAAAAGAGGGGGAGACACGGAGAGGGGGCAGAAGAGGAGAAGGAGTCGACAGAACAATCTCTCCCCACTCCCACTCCCACTCTCCTTGTCTCCCAACTTCCAACTCACTCCTCACTCCTCCGCCTGGGACTTGGCATGACTGCTGAAGACGAACGCTTGACTCAGTCTCAACGACGCCAGCAGAATTGGCATCGTTGGGGGCCGTATCTGTCCGAGCGGCAATGGGGAACCGTTCGCGAGGATTACAGCGAAGGAGGCGATGCGACCTGGAGTTACTTTCCACACGATCATGCCCGCAGCCGGGCCTATCGCTGGGGCGAAGACGGGCTGCTGGGTGTTTGTGACCGCCAGTGCCGGCTGTGCTTTTCCGTCGGATTGTGGAACGGACGCGATCCGATTCTGAAAGAGCGATTGTTCGGGGTCACCGG
>NZ_JBFHFD010000438.1:0-7399 GCF_041583735.1 Novipirellula sp. | reverse complement strand
CGACGATTGGCGGCGCCAAGTAGGCAAGCATTTGCTGCAAGTATGTCCAGATGTTCGGGAATTTGACGATTTGTGGTGCCCAAACGATGGCGAGCGTCATGAATACGAACGTGACGATTCGACCGGCAACGACGACTCGCCCCCCTCGTTTGATATTCGCAAGCATTTTTCGTCGGGGCCCTCGATCAGTGCCAACGGTCGCTACATCGCCTTCGCCAGTCTCGCCAGCGATCTGCTCGATCCGGATGACGGCGTGGTCGACGAAAACGCCGGGCCCGACCTTTTTGTCTTGGACCGCGATGCCGACATGGATGGTATTTTCGACGAAGCAGACGGAATGCAAATGCATTTGGTCAGTGTGAACGAAGCGGGCACCGCCAGCGGCGACGGTGGCCTGTTTGGCTCGTCCAATCCCACGATTAGCGGCAACGGTCGCTATGTGGCATTTTCGACCGATGACGAAGTGATCGATGGCGTGACCGGAATGAAGGTCTATGTTCGCGATCTCATCGCCGAGACAACGTACTTGATCAGTCCTGCGGATGGAGCCTCCGGCGGCGGACCGGCGGCCGGTACATCCGGCGATGGCAACGTGGTGATCAGCAACTTCACCGATAGAGTTGGACGAGCCGCCTACGTCAGCCTTTCAAGCGAACTCGATCCCGACGTCAGCGACGCCAATGGAACGATCGATGTGTACGCATTCACTCCGCCGACCGACATCGTGATCGGTCGCAATTTTGCAACCGGCTTCAGCGATTTCATTCAATCGTTCCGTGTGCTGCACCAGGATGCTTCGGAATTTGAAGTGGGCTACTACCGATCGCTTGACGATCGACTCGATGCCAGCGACGAACTGCTAGGCGTGACCGCGATTACCGATCCCGACGATCTTGTCGTCGATGGAAATCGGATTATTTCAACCACCATCGGCGTCGATGCAGGCAGTGTGCCGTTTCCGGGGATCGATGGCGACGCGGACCCGATGGAGGACTATTTCATCTTGACCGTCGCTGATCACTTGGACGTTGTGCCCGAGTTCGACGGCGATCCGCTAAACGAAGACAACACGCGGCCGCTAAGAGGAAGCTATCAATTGCCGGGCACTCCGGTGTTTGCACATGGCATCGCCCGCGACGAAACATTCACGGTCGACGTCGTTGGTCCGTCCGTCGAACTGAGCTATGGAATCACTGGCATCGGGACCCCAAACATTGTCTCGTACGACCTGGACGAAGGTTTGGAAGTTCATCTACGCACGCACGGTGGCAACGATACGGTGAACGGCAGCGATTTGACCGAAGTGGTCTTTGGCGGGGACGGCGACGATGTGCTTCGCGGACAAAGCGGCGACGACAAACTATTTGGAGGTCCTGGGGGCGACCGAATTGATGGCGGCGAAGATGCGGACACCATCGATGGCGGCGAGGGTCCCGACGTTTTGAACGGTGGTCCCGGCGCGGACGTGATTTTTGACGGGCCTGGGGACGATAGGGTCGATGTCGGCATCGGCGATGACACCGTGTTTGCGACTCCTGGTGGCGCGGATGTCTTCATCGATATCGGCGGCGATGACACGCTAGACTTCTCGTTCGCTTCGCTTCCGATCACGATCGATTTGGATTCGACCGCGGTTCAGACCGTCGATTCGGCGGGCAACACGATTCGGTTGGTTGGCCAGTGGGAAAATTTCGTCGGCAGCCCCTTTGACGACGACTCCACCGTTTATGTCAAACCGCTCGATGTTCCCCGATTGATTGACGGAGGCGACGGAATCGACCGCTTGATACTGGATGCCAGCGGTGAAAACGTGATCAACGATGGTACCAAATTCTCGTTCCCCGGAACGGGATTGGCAGATGTTAGCTACGTCGGTTTTGAACAGATCCATGTGATCAACGCCGCCCCCAACCTGATCGATGATGGCGACCCCGGTTACATCGCCGAGGGATTTACAAGACAGTTTGATCCACTGTTTTTACAAGGATTCAATGGTGACATCGAATTCAGCGCCGCCAACGCCGGCAACGTGGCCACATGGACGTTCACTGACATTCCCCCAGGCCAATTTGCCGTCTCGGCGACTTGGACCAGTGCTCCGGACCGCGGCGAAAATGTTCGTTTTGTCGTGCATGACGGAGACTCGAGCGGCCCCATCGTGGCCGACGTGCATGTCAACCAAGAGATCGCTCCCAACGAGTTTGACGTGCAGGGGATTTCGTTTCAGAATCTCGCGATTGTTCCCATCACCGGACACACGTTGACGGTCGAGTTGTTTGATCTCGATGCCGACCTGGGTGATGATGATCCCAATTCGTTTGTGATCGCCGATGCGGTTCGGATCGAACCGATTTCCGAAACGTGGATCATTGATGACGGGGACACCGAGTTCTCGTCTTCGGGAATCCACAACCAAGGCATTGGTGCGTTCGGCGATATGACAAGCACTCAAGCGATCGGTGCGACGTCTGCTGGCGTTTGGGATTGTACCGGCGCCGAGTGCAGTTCCTTGCTTCCCCCGGGCCCCTATCTTGTTTCGGCAACGTGGCCTTCGCTCGCGCTGGGGGCCTCTCCGAACGCAACGTTTATCGTCAACAGCGGAGTCAATTCGTTCACGACCAATGTCAACCAGTTTTTCCCGCCCAGTGATTTCAGCGACATCGGGATCGACTGGGAACAACTTGGGGTTATTGAGGTCGATGAAGGAGAGGGGATTCGTGCTGAATTGATTGGCGACGCGGGGCTACTATTAGCCGATGCGATTCGTTTTGATCCCGCGGCCCGGGTGACGGTGCGTGATCCAGCGGGTGACGAGGTCGCGAATGGCAGCACATGGAACCTTGGGCAGACCGTGATCGATTCGGATGCGGGGACCACGCTGCTAACGGATCACATTACGATCGAAAATTCAGGCATCGCCGACTTAATCATCAGCAACCTGCAAATCAGTGGTTCGGGGTATTCGATCGTCGACGCGGGCTCCGACGTGCTTCGTCCTGGAGGTGCAACGCAAGTCGGAATCATGTTGCAAGCAAGCTCACTGGGGACATTCGATGGTCAATTGACCTTTCAAACGAATGATTTTGCCAATGATCGCTTTGAATACACTATCGATTTATCCAGCGAGGTTGTCGAAGACAATACGCCGCCGACCGTCGCGATCACGTCGCCCTTTGGCGGCGTCACGTTCATCGAAGGCAGCACGATCCCGATCGCAGTGGAGGCAACGGACGAAATTCAAATCAAGGCAGTCGAACTCCGTGTGGATGGCAATTTCGTTGAATCCGACGACTCGTTTCCGTTCCATTTTGATTTTACGTTGCCGGCGGATGTTCCCAACGTCGAGTTGAGTGCCCGAGCGATTGACGTCGCAGGAAACCAGACCGATTCCCGGCCAATCACCGTCAACCTAAGCGAAGATCAACCGCCTACGGTAACCATCACTCAGCCGATCGATGGTCAAGGCATTATCGCCGGCTCGCCACTGCGAATCGCGGTCGACGTCGAGGATGATGTCGAAGTGGAATCGGTGAGATTGTTTATCGATTCGCAACTTGTTGGATTCGAAGTTTTTGATCCATTTGTGTTCGACTTTGACTTCCCTAATCTTCCTGCGGGGCTCCATTCGATCGAAGCCCTGGTCTCCGATACCGCGGGCAACCTCAACACCGACACCATTGATCTAAACGTCTTTTCGCCACCGGCGATTCATTTTGGTTCGATCGTCGTGGGATCCGAAAGCGGTGCTCCGCCGGTCGTCAAAGTATTTGAACCCGATGGCACGGAAACATTCAGTTTCTTTCCCTATTCGCCTACATTCAGTGGCGGCGTGCGAGTGGCCAGCGGCGATGTTAACGGCGACGGCACCCCCGATATCATTACTGGTCCAGGCGCCGGCGGCGGACCGCATGTCAAAGTGTTCGACGGGGCGAGCGGAGCGACGTTACATAGTTTCTTTGCCTACGACCCCCAATTTACCGGCGGTGTCTTCGTCGCGGCGGGCGACGTTTCTGGCGATGGCATCGACGATATTATCACCGGAGCGGGCTCGGGCGGCGGGCCGCACGTAAAAGTGTTCAGTGGCACTACGGGCGTAGAAGTGGCGAGTTTCTTCGCGTTCCCCAACACCTTTACTGGCGGCGTTCGCGTGGCAACCGGCGACGTCAACGGCGACGCCCAAGCCGATATCATCGTCGGTGCCGGCCCCGGTGGCGGTCCTCATGTGCGTGTCTTTGATGGTCACACCGCCAATCAATTGCCTCCCACAGGCGTGATCCCGGCCGACCAAATCCTAAGCGACTTTTTTGCGTTTGACCAAGGCTTTCTCGGAGGCGTATTCGTTGCCGCCGCGGACCTAAACGGCGACCGATTAGACGACATCGTCGTGGGTGCCGACCAAGCAGGGTCCAATAACGGCGGCCATGTGAAAGTCATCGATTCCGCATTGTTGCCCCACCTTGATACCGGCATCCGAATTCCCGACCCAAGTTTGCTTGCTCATTTCTTTGCCTATGACCCCGGTTTTGCCGGCGGTGTGCGTGTCGCCGCGGGCGACGTCAACGGCGATGGCGTCGCCGATATCGTGACGAGCCCAGGGATCGACGATCCGATCGAAGCAACCGTCAAAGTCTTTGACGGCAACGACCTGAGCTCGATCAATGACATTGAACTCGGCGCCGGTTTTTCAGGATCAGCCGTCGCGGTGGCCGACCAACCGATCGCGTCGGTGGTCAACCTAAATCCCGGCAGTCAGCAACACGAGGTGGACGTAAACACTAACGGAGTGACGGTACGTGATCAAAACGGCAACATCGTTTTCTTTCGGCCCGCAACCGATCCGTCATCGACCATCCGGCTGAACGGATCGCCCAACAGTAATGATCTGTTGATCTTTCGTGGCATCGGCATCCCGCCGATGGGACCGTTCGTGTTCGACGGTGGGATCGGCGGCAACGACGCATTAAGACTGGATGTTCAATCCGCCAGCGATCCGCCGCTGGATTACCTAAAAACCAAACTCCAATCGAGCTTGGTCACTTCATTTTTTACCGATCGCAATGCGGATGACCTCGCCTTCGCTTTGACAGCGATCGACTTGGAACCGATCGAAGACAATCTTGACGTGGTCGACCGCGAATTCGTGTTTGCGGACACCGACGACAATGTCGTTTTCGACACCGGTAGCGACGCGGATGATAACGTGCTGCGTATCGATAGCGACCATAGCGAAGTGATCGATTTCCAACAATCCACCGGAACGACGCATGTGCAACTCGGTGGCGGGTCCGATGTGTTTACGTTCGACTTGTCCGTGGACCAATTGCCCACACTGGATGGCGGGTTAGGCGACGATGCTCTTGTTCTCGGCGGCAGCGGTCATCATTTGGATCTGACCGATCCCATTCTAAACAAACCGATCAATTTGGAACGCATTGATGTGATCGGCGCTAGCCCCAATGAATTGACCCTCGATGGACCGAGCGTCATTGCGGCGACCGATGAAAACAATGTCTTGGTCGTCGTTCACGATGAAGATGTCACGATCAATTATTCTGGCGACGACTGGCAAGTGATGCCGCCTGTTTTCGTCGATGGTAGCCAGCGGCATGTCTTGGCCAATGCTGAAGCCACTGTGCAAACGGTCAACACCAAACCGTGGCAGAATCCCTTTGCAGCGACCGATGTCGATCACAGTGGCGCGACGACCGCGTTTGATGCCTTGCTGATCATCAATCTGCTGGACCGGTTCCGATCAAGCGCCGTCGTGCTCGAGACACCGACCGACGCCACGACGCTGGCGAATCGCTACTACGACGTCAATGGACAGCTCAATGACTTCGGGCAATACGTCGCATCCGCAGCGGACGCCCTCGATGTGATCAACTTCCTCGATCTCAACAAACCGGCGCCGCCCGCATCAACGGAAACCTTGTCGCCGCCACAACCCGAAGCTGCAATTCCCAATCTAATCCCGTCGAAGGCAAACACGACCGCGGACGATCGAAACGAGCCGCAGCAAGTGGACCTGGTTCCAAACGAATCCCAACTAAAACGGGGTGATGATGTTGCGAATCAAGCCGCGTTATCGATCGTGACAGAGCCAATGGCAGACCCAATCACCAAGGTGGATTCAGTTCCGAACCAGTCGGACTTGGACACTCGCGATCGAGCTTTAACAG
This sequence comes from Novipirellula sp., assembly GCF_041583735.1. NCBI lineage: Bacteria > Pseudomonadati > Planctomycetota > Planctomycetia > Pirellulales > Pirellulaceae > Novipirellula > Novipirellula sp. Next base: position 1,220 of record NZ_JBFHFD010000438.1, on the reverse strand, counting down.
AGTTGTTTTTACGGGCCGAAATTGATTGATGCGAGATAGAGCTCGCCACATGGGTAATTCGGAGGTGGCCGACGACCAAGTTTCCTGATGTTAAACAGGTAGGCATCGGGCATTCGGCAGGTTAGCTGTTTTGGCAAACCCTGTGAAGCATTTCGAGGCGGCAAACTGCGGCATTTTCGTTTCGTAGCTACGCTCGTCAGAGCGTGGTTGGTTGCCACGCAAATGCGAATCACCACCTTCTGGCAAAGGTAGCTACCCCAAAAATGCTTCACCGCGTAGCCCCGAACCGCGGAAGCCAATTGCGGCCCAATTCGCAACCGAAGTACCATCGTCCAAATCGTCGATGCTTGAAGGGATTGCACAGCATTGCTCCTGCCCCCTTTTCCAAACGATGTTAGACCCACCAGCGATACTATGGGTACGACAAGTCGATCGTATTGTCACCGGATTGGACCTCCACCTTTTTCTTGATGGAGGCAAGTTCATTGCTGACCATTCCCGTCGAGACCATGGGGGCATCAGGGTCGTTCATGTCCGTTGGCGTCGCATTTCGAATGACGACCTCGTGTGCCCCAAGCAACGCGCCCCTATCTGTCGTACTGAATGCTAGGTCGTATTGCCCGTTGCTGTCGGTCGTTGCTGTAGAACTTCGGCCACCTTCAACAGGTGCGAACATGACATCCACGTTGGAAGCTGGCTTGCCGTCGATCGTCACCTTTCCGGATACTTTACCGAGTGGCGGTCCCGACGGCGTACAACCAATTGAAATTAGACAGAACGATAGGATGGGGAGCAGAATTTTGTACATGGACCGCAATGCAAAAAGAGTGAAACACGAAATACATGAGGATTGTAGAAACAAGCGAAAACCGACGCTGTTGGCTACACATTTCGCATCTGTTGCAACTGATTGCTAGCAGCCAGGTAGAACATTGACTGCCAACAAAGAGCGAAAAACACGAAAGAATTACTCAAAGTCGTCAATGACTTGGCGATCGTCGCGAGCGGAGAGTTGTTCTAGCACACTATCCACCTCATTTGTCCCGCCGTTAAACAGACTATTGTGGTCGATGCTATCTGTTAAAAACCGGACGCTGCCGTCACACAACAGAAATTGCACGCCGCCGACGTGAAGGCTTGAAAATCCCTTATTGCAGTTTCCATTCGCGAAATTGAGAGGGCCAGCCATCGAACCAAGAGTGCGGTGGACTTCACTCTGT
>NZ_JBFHFD010000437.1:0-7418 GCF_041583735.1 Novipirellula sp. | reverse complement strand
TTGGGAAACGACTCGCAATACCGAGGGGCCAGACTTCACTGCGTTGACGAAAGTGGCGGCTTGAATGCCGCGAGCCAATTCGAGTTCTTGCATCGCAGGTTGATGTCGATCGATACTCAATTTGTACCGCTCCAGCAGCGACGCGTCTTCTCGCAATAGGGCAAGTTCGATCCATCGGATCAAGCGATCCGCAAACTGCGGATCCAAATTGGCACGTTGCGGGCTGGGATCGATCCGATTGGCGACCTGTTGTCCCACAGGTAATTGCCCGTTCGCGTGCTGCACTACGTTTGCGGGTTGGGTGTAGTTTGCCTGTTGAATTTCAGATCCACGATTCCCAGGCCCACGATTCCCTGGTCCACGATTCATTGCGACCGAGGCCGCTGGATTTGCCGCAGCAACGTAGGTCACTTCGGTCGCATCGGGACCGATCCAGTAGAGACGGCGCGGCGTCGCCTCGGCATTCAAGATCACTTCAGTCAACCGCTGGCGATCCACTCGCATCGCTTTGCCGCTGACGGGAACCAATCCCACGGCGGATCGGCTCATCCGTGGCCAACCAGGGATATTGGGATCCAGTGGCACCACGACATCGCCAAGACGCACGATCGGCGAGTTTACGACCGATTCACTCTTCATGCGAAATGTCCAGTTCGTCGCAGCGTCAATCGATGTGTTGGAGGTAGCGGCGGGACGCGATTTGCGAACCGGGACGAACGCGCCCGTTTGCGCACACGCATCCGAGACCCCTGCGAGCAACGCAAGAGACAGCATGCTGATTCGGATGGGTGACGCCAATTTCATGTTCAACTTTTCGCTAGTGGAAACTAGAACCGACGAAGGTTCGAGATGTTTTGCATGATCTGGTCACCCGCCTGGATCGCTTGGCTATTGAGCTCAAAGGCACGCTGGGTGGTGATCAAATCAATCAGCTCTTGGACCGGTTCGACGTTGGATGCTTCGAGGTTCCCTTGGACGAGTCCCCCGAGCCCTTGTTCGCCCGGATTTCCTGATTGTTCGGGACCCGAGGCATCGGTTTCCATGTACATGTTCTCGCCGACCTTGAGCAATCCATCGGGGTTGATGAACTGTGACATCTGGATTTGACCGACGTTGGCCAGTTCGACTTGGCCAGGTTGCTGGACCATCACCTCGCCATTGCCGTTGATCACCATCGCCGTGGCATCATTGGGAATCGTCACCGGTGGATCGAGCAAACGTCCGGTTTGTGCCGAACCGACGACCAGTTGTCCGTTGGCGTTGATGTCGAGGTTGCCGGCTCGAGTAAACATTGTGTCTTGAGTCGACGGATCCACGACTCGCAAGAAACCGCTGCCTCGAATCGCGACATCCAAATCGCGTCCGGTTTGTTGCAGGGTCCCTTGGCGTTGATCGGTTTGCGTGCTGGTGATTCGCACCCCCAAACCGACCTGCGTGCCCACGGCGGTTGGATTCTGAGTGGCATCTTTCACGCCGGGGTACACCTCGGTGCGATAGAGCAAGTCTTCGAAATTAGCACGATCCTTTTTGAAACCGGTGGTGTTGATGTTCGCCAAGTTATTCGCGATCACATCCAACTTGGTTTCCATCGCCCCCATGCCGGTGGCGGCGGTATACAGCGATTGAACGCTCATTAGGAACTCCGTTTAAAAGATGATTATTTGGGGGGGATCAACACGTCTTGCAGGACGCGTTTTTTCCAGGTGGACTTTTTTAGGTTTACGGTTGCAGCACGCGACTGATCAACGATCCCATCACGTTGTCTTGGTTTTTGATCATCTGCACGTTCGCCTCGTACATCCGACCGGTTTCAATCAATTCCATCATCGCCATCGTTGGCTTGACCGAAGATTGTTCGAGTTGCCCTGCGACGACGCGTCGCTCGGTGGGGGGCACAAGGTCAATGTCGGCGAGCGGTTTAAACAGGTTGCCGCCGACGTGTGACAAATCGCCCTGACTTCGCGGTTTCGCCAACATGATTTCATAGCGATTTTGGCCTTGCTGAATGCGACCTTCGGGACCCACTTGAAACGGCTGGGTCGGGTCGAGTTGGATATTTTTTCCGTCGCTGCCGATGACCTTGTCCCCGGTCGGATTGATCATCCGTCCTTGGTTGTCGAACAAGAAATCACCCGCCCGAGTCATCAATCGTTCGTCGCCACGCTGGACCACGAAAAAGGATTCGGCATCGTTGATGGCAAAGTCAGTTTCACCCCCGGTCTGCTTCATCGGGCCTTGGTCAAATTGAGTTTTTGAACGCTGGATCGTCACGCCGCCGCCGATATCGTCCGCACCGCCGAGTCCCGGCGAAACTTCGCCCTCTTCGATCATCTCGGCAAAACGAGCCTGCAGAATCGTTTGCTGCGGTTTGTAGCCAGGCGTTTGCACGTTCGCCAAGTTGTTGCTGAGCACCTCGAGCCGATGGCTTTGCGCGTTCGCGCCAGCCGCAGACAAATAGACACCGTAGGGCATACGTCACCAAACCTTCCATACATTCGAGAACATCCCCTTTGCGATAACACTTGGCGAATCCGCGATGCAAGCCCAACCGATCGGTGAGGGGCAAAACTTGAGCGAAACTGGCAAAGAAAGGCAAATAATGTGGCCCAGTCGGTTCCGTCGAACAGGATCGATCGATGGGGGCTCGTCGATTTTTGACAACGTGCGTAGACTTAAATGGTCACTTTAAAGTCCATTTCCATCCTCGCCCCGCCATTGTCAGAGCCTCATGTCGCCGAGCGAACACGATATTTACGAAGAACACGTCCTCGATCACTACGAAGATCCGTACCACCGTGGGCTGCTTGAACACGCAACCCACTCCGACGAGGGGAATAACCCGTTGTGTGGCGACGTGATCCATATCGACTTGAAATTGACCGACGACGGCAAGGTCCAAGAGGCCTGGTTCGATGGCGATGGGTGTGTGATTAGCCAAGCCTCTGCGTCGATGTTGGTCGAGCAGATGGAAGGCAAAACGCTCGAGGAACTCAAAAATTTCTCCGCCGACGAAATGCTGGCATTGTTCGGTCCCAAGCTGACTCCGAACCGCCAAAAATGCTGTCTGCTCTCGTGGCGGGTATTGCAGAGTGCAGTGCATTCGCCCGTCGATGCGGATACCGATGATAACGAGGGGCCACACTTTGGTGGCCCGAGCTTAAGCGAAGAATCTTGATGAACATGCCAATTGAATCTCCACCGCGGGCCGCGTTTGATGTCCTGAAATATCGCGCCGATTTTCCGATCCTCGATCGCATTGTCGCGGACGGAAAACCGTTAGCCTTTCTCGACAATGCCGCCAGCAGCCAGCGTCCGCAGGTGGTGATCGATGCGATGTCGGATTGCTACCAGCGATATTACGCCAACGTCCATCGTGGCATCCACACGCTCAGCGAAGAGTCGACGGACAGTTACGAACAGGCCCGACGTGGCGTTGCGCAGTTCATCGGCGCGGCCGAATCGCATGAGGTGATCTTTGCCGGTGGCACGACGGCGGCGATCAACACGGTTGCTCGTTCGTGGGGAGACGCGAACGTCAAGGCAGGCGATACGATTTTGCTGACGATTGCCGAGCATCACGCCAACATCGTTCCCTGGCACCAATTAGCCGAGCGAACCGGATGCAAAATTGAGTTTCTGCCACTGGACGAAAATTTTACGATCACCGACGAAGTCGTTGCGGACCATCTGCAGCGACTGCGTCCAAAGATGTTCGCCTTTACCGCATCAAGCAACACGCTTGGGGTCGAGTTTCCGGTGCAGCGGTGGACAGCGATGGCTCACGACCACGGTTGCCGCGTGTTGGTCGATGCAGCCCAAGCGGCTCCGCATCAACCGTTAGATGTGCAAGCGTTGGATGTCGATTTTTTGGCGTTCAGTGCTCACAAGACTTGCGGGCCTACGGGAATCGGCGTGTTGTATGGCAAATCCGAATTACTCGACGCGATGCCACCCTTCTTGAGTGGTGGCGGGATGATTAACCAAGTCACGACCAGCGGATTTACGTGTGCGGCACTGCCGGACAAGTTCGAGGCGGGGACACCACCTATCGTCGAAGCGATTGGGCTACATGCTGCGACCGAGTATTTGACTTCGGTCGGACTCGACGCGATTCACGCTTATGAAAAAGAGTTGGGCAGTTACGCCGACCGCGGACTTCGCGAGATTGAAGGGGTGCGGATCATCGGGCCTAAGCCTCATTTGAAAGCGGGGATTGTCAGTTTTGTGATCAACGGCGTTCACGCGCACGACATGTCACAAACGCTTGATGCCTATGGGATTGCAGTGCGCGCTGGACATCACTGCACGATGCCGCTGCACAAATCGCTTGGCTTGTCCGCCTCGACTCGCGCCAGTTTCTACTTCTACAATACGTTTGAAGAAGCGGATCGATTGATCGCCGCAGTATCGGAGATTCGTAAACGTTTCGCCCCCAGCGGTCGCAAACGCCGCCCACGAAACATTTAGCAGCCATCCGTTTTTCTCGCGTGAAAACTTCACCTCCCCAAAAGCTTTGCAGACTGCTGGTTTTAAAGGGGTGCCACAGCAAACCAGTGCAACCACGCTCTTTTCGGCCAAGCAGACTTATCAGGATTCTTTCTATGCGCACGAAGCAGCTTCTTTCCTTGATTCTTTGTTTGGTTTGCAATGTTGGGGCCTACGCTCAAAGCGAGACGAATGAAGCCCCGCGACAAGAATCGGAGATGGCCGAACTTGTCACCTGTTCCGTGCAAGGCATGGTGGCAATGCCGGATGAGGTGTCCGCGGGAATCAATACCGACGGGCTCTCACTTGATCAGGTTGTGGTCACGTTGGAAGGCAACTACAAGCACCCGCGTATGCCGTACCCGCAAGAGTGGAGCACGATGAAACCCGAGGAGCGTTCGCAATGGCGCCAAGACTTCATGGAGACGGATGACTACAAGGATTATCTCCGCAAGGTCGAAGAAGCGCGTGCGAAGCGAGCAACTTACACGACGCAACTTGCCGACGATGGTTCCTTTGTTTTCGAAGACATCAAGCCGGCTTGGTACCAACTTACCGCGACGATCATGCACCCCGATGCCGGTGCGGCGCGTTCACAGACTCTCGCGCGTGCTTACGCCATGCGGCAGTTTATCATCAAAAACGTCGATAAGCCGTTTCCGGCCAATCTGACGCTGAAAATCAAGAACGTGCTGATGCCGGGAGACCCGGCTGCTGACTGGACAGCGACCGCGTACGACGACAGCGAGTTCCAATTGTCGAACTTCCGCGGCAAATTTGTGCTGATGGATTTTTGGGCGACTTGGTGCGGACCATGCCGAGCCGAGTTCCCTAATTTGGAATCGGTCTACGAAGACTTCGGTGGCGAGCGTCTCGAGATGATTGGTCTAAGCGTGGATCAATCCATCGATCTTCCCCAAGCATTGCTCGACGAAAGTCCCGCGGCCTACCGTCAGGGCTGGGTGGGCGACACGGAGCGGCACGAAAAAATCTTCGACGCTTATGGCATTCAATCGATCCCATCGATCTGGTTGATTGGCCCCGACGGCAAGATCGTGGCCCGTGATCTTCGCGGTGAAGCGTTGCGTGATGCGGTAAAGACCGCACTCGCAGCGGATGCCGCCCCAAATCAATCGCGGCGTTGAGCCAACGCGGTGAAGCATTTTCAGGTAGCGGAACGCGACTACCGTTTCGAAGGCCACGCACCATGGAACGAACGTCGCTCGCGACTTCCGCTACGCCACACAACACGCCCCCACCGTCGCCCGTGAATCGGATAAATGAATGGTGGCTTGATTTAGCCCAAGCGTTTGGGGGTGGGGAATTCGAGTACGAATTTTGTGCCGCGTCCGACTTCGCTTTGCACGCTAATGCGGCCACCGTGGGCCTCGATGATTTTCCGGGCCGTCGGCAACCCCAGTCCCGATCCGCCTTCTTTGGTGCTGTAAAAAGGTTCAAACATATGTAGCACGGTGTTGTCGTCCACACCGCTGCCGGTATCGATTAGATCCAGCGCGACCCCGGTACGCGTCGGGTAGGTGCGTGCCCAGATTTGGCCTCCTTCTTCCATCGCTTCCAATGCGTTTTTGACCAGATTCATCAACGCTGCTTGCAGCGAGTCGCTGTGCAACATGATCGCGGGCAGATCGGGATCCAGGTATTTTTCGATGTCGATCGCGGCCGCATCCGCCTGAGCTTGGTAGGCCCGCAGCACGGTTTCGATCTGTTCGTTCAAGCTGCCGGGGACGAGGTCGATGTCGCGTAGCCGTGCGTAGCGAAGAAAGTCACGCAGCAGGCCTTCCATTCGTTCGCATTGCTGACGCACGATATCAACACGGTCCACCGAGCGGCGACTGATTGGCGAGTCGATTTCCGCCAAATCCTCGCTCAACAAATCGATGTTCATGTGGATCACCGACAACGGATTTTTGATCTCGTGGGCAAGCGACCCCGCCAATTCAGCCAGCTCTTCGTACTGAGTCCGAATCGAATCGATTTGGGCGGCGTGTTCTTGGGCTGTCGTGTATTCTTGGGACGACATGAAATGCATCGCTTCGAGTTTTGGATTTCGCGAGTGTGGTCGGTCGAGTTCAATCTCGGTTAAGATAAATAGTCTAACGCGATCCCCTGCCAAACACGATGACGCTGGATAAAGATGACGACGCCGCCCAGTGTAAATCCCTATGCCGCAACGATCGTCGATGAAGCGGTCGCGGTCCTTGAGGACGAGATTGCTCAGCGAAAACCGTTTTCTTCACTGAAGGTTTGTTTCGATGTTGCTCTGATGATTGGGGTTTCTGGAGGCTTGTTCGGTTGGAGCGTGATCGGGTTCGTGATGCTGGCGAGTTTGTTTTCATCGCCGGGAATGTCGTCGGCTTCGATGCTGGGGTCGATGTTTTTTGGTGCGCTGCTGTACTTTGGGATCGGCGCCGTGTTGGCGTTGCTTGCGGCGATTCCCGTGGTCACGGTGTCCGGATGGTTGCTATCGATGCGAGAACCACGCGTTCCTTGGACCCCCACCGGCATTCGCGTGTTTGGCAGCGTGACTGGGGCGATCAGCGGTTTTACTTGTTTGGGAATCCCGTCGCTGCTTGCCGGCGCGATCGAGGTGCTTGGATACTCGTTGGTTCCTGCTGCGTTTGCCGCAGTGGTCGTGCCGTTATTGCTGTTTCGTACGGCCCGGCAATGTCGCGAGGATTTGGATTGGCGAGTGATGCATGAAAATGGCGACGCGGCGGTATCACCGTTTTCATTGCCCCCTGTCGATTCGGGCTCGGGAAAATTACCCTAAAGGGCGTCGTTCGGGGTTGCTGCGGTGGGTGGACGCTGAATGCGGCGACCGCTCACAAAACCGCCCCCCTTCGTTTCTCACTCGTTTTCTCTGAAACAGATAAGTATGTCGACCGTTTCCACTGAAAAAAACTCTGCGGACC
>NZ_JBFHFD010000436.1:0-7419 GCF_041583735.1 Novipirellula sp. | reverse complement strand
TGGACCGCCATCGCCTCAATTCGCGTGAGAGGCTTTCCATGAAACGGTTTAAAATATCTTGCTGGTGTATCCATGCAATGATGGGGCGTTTGAGCGTGCTGCTTTGCTGGCGAAGTCCAACCATGCAAAGCTGACCTTGCTGCGAGTCGAACGCGAGCTGGCCGAAACGCAGCTGATCACGTCATCCGGCCGTCCGGCGTTAAAACTGCAGGATCTGGTCATCAAGGAATAAAGGAATATCAGTCGCAACTGAAAGCGGTTATTGCGGCGGTGAAGTTCGACTAACCGATGAATGAAAGCCTCGCCGGAGTGTGCGATTGGGATCTGGAAACATCTTTTACGAGTTTGCACTGTTATTGGCGGCAGCCGGGGTTTTGGGCTTTGTTGCGCATTGGCTCAAGCAACCGCTGATTGTCGCCTTCATCGCGGTTGGAGTTCTGGTCGGACCGGCGGGCTTGAAATGGGTTTCCATCGGCAGCGAAATCGACCTGCTGGCGAAGACCGGCATTGCACTGTTGTTGTTCACGGTCGGGTTAAAACTGGACTTGAACGTGATTCGCACGATGGGGCCCGTGTCGTTAGCCACCGGCTTGGGACAGGTGACGTTCACCTCGGTGATTGGCTACTTGCTTTGTCTTGCCATGGGGTTTTCGCATTTGGCCTCGCTCTACGTGGCCGTTGCGTTGACGTTCTCCAGCACGATCATCATCGTTAAATTGCTGTCGGACAAACGCGAGATCGACTCGCTGCATGGACGCATAGCCATCGGTTTTTTGATCGTCCAAGACTTGGTGGTGGTGTTGGTGATGATCGCGTTGACCGCGTTCGGAGCCAGCACCGGGGTGCACTGGGTGCAGGGCATCTCGTTGGTCGTTGTCAAAGGAATCGGTTTGCTGGTCGCCGTCGGTCTGCTGATGCGTTACGTGCTGCCAAGGCTTTATCATCACGCAGCTCGTTCGGCCGAATTACTGACGACTTTGGCGATCGGCTGGGCGGTCGCGATGGCGGCGATCGGTGATTGGCTGGGGTTCAGCAAAGAAGTCGGTGCGTTCTTAGCAGGGGTCTCGCTTGCTGGGTTGCCGCACCGGGAAGCTCTCGGGTCGCGTCTGATCGGCCTACGCGACTTCTTGCTGCTGTTCTTCTTTGTCGATCTAGGAGCCCATCTCAAACTCAGTTTGCTCGGATCGCAGCTGATGCCATCGCTGGCTCTATCGTTGTTCGTGCTGGTCGGCAATCCGCTGATCGTGATCATCATCATGGGACGGATGGGGTACCGAAAACGAACAGGCTTCCTGGCCGGATTGACGGTCGCCCAGATCAGCGAGTTTTCATTGATGCTTGGTGCACTGGGGAAAGAGCTCGGACATATTTCCGGTGAAGTCTTGGGGCTGATCACACTGGTGGGCTTGATCACGATCACCCTATCGACGTACCTGATTCTCTACTCGCACCCGCTGTATGATTGGCTTGCCCCCTTTCTGTCCTGGTCCGAAAAGAAGAATCCGTTTCGCGAAGTTGAACTGGAAACAACCACCGAGCCCTCGCGAGGCTTTGACACCATCGTGTTTGGTCTGGGGCGTTTTGGGAATCATCTTTCACGCGAACTGACCGAGCGCGGGCAACGAGTGTTGGGAGTCGACTTTGATCCGGACGTGGTGCATCGGCTTCGCGAGTCGGGACACTCGGTCGTCTACGGCGATGCAGAAGACCCCGAGTTTGCATCGACACTACCGCTGTCGCACGCCCGTTGGGTGGTCAGTTCGGTGCCACAAGTTTCGGTGAATCTCGCCTTGCTGCACGCGCTGTCACGCTACGGCTATAGCGGATCAATCGCCGCGACCGCGCACCATGAACGTGACGCCGCAACCTTAAGAAACGCGGGAGTCCACTTGATCCTGTTGCCATTCGCGGACGCCGCCAAAGAAGCCATCGATCAACTCAGCGAACCTGAACGGACAGAACCACATGGCCAACCATAGGACAGAAGTTCAAGTAAGTCGTAGGACCGCTGGAAGAATGATGCCGTGACAGATCGGCTCACTTCTTACCACCACCTTTGCCACCACCTTTGCCGCTGTTGCCTTTACCGCCCCCGCCTTTTCCGCTGTTACCACCGCCAACCGACTTGCCGTTGCCTTTGTCAGACCGGCCGAACGAACCCGGGCTGCGTGATGCCTGGGGATGTTCGATCGAGGACGGAGAACGCCCGCGATCAAACGTTTGCGTCGACTTTGACTTTGCTTGCGATTTCTTGCCTTGATTTTCGACTGACATGCCGCGGGCCGAATGTTTGGGATTGTCGTGCTTGGGTTGAGAAGGGGTGAAAACCGCATTGGATCCACGCTTCGTTTCAAAATTGTTCTTCGGTTTCGCGGTACTGAAATTGTCAACGTGCTTCGACGACTTGCCCTTCGTCTGACGGTCGACACGAGGCGGTGATTGCCCATTGAAATCACGAAGCACAATGTCGTCCAGCGACCCCCTAACCGAATTGTCGCCCGATCGACGCTCCGGTTTTCCGTTTTTAGCAAACTTGGCGATGTCGGCATCGATCTTCACCGATTTGGAACCGCCGCGATCAGGTTTGCCGTAATAATTTTTGTAGCGTCCCATGCTGCCTCGGAAATCGAATCCACGTTGACCGTAATTCCAGTCGTAATAAGAAAGCCAGGGCACCGCATAACGAGATCCAAACCCACCGGAACCATAACCCAGGTCATACCAGGGTTGGTATCCCAGCGAAGCATACGACGGTCCGTAGTAATTACCGTAGTAGAATCCAGGATGTCCTCGCCGAACAAACAGATTCAGCAGGAAGGCGGCGGAATTCGCTAGCGGCAAGCGAGGTCGGTAGACAAAGCCTGGATTCAGGTACACCGGTCGATCGAATTCGACGGGCGAGTACAGCATCCCGCGATCAGGCGGCAGCAAATCCCAATACCCGGTGTTGTAAACGTAACCCTGCGGTGTCGTGATATAGCAATCCGGTTGCCAGACCCAGCCTTCGTAGTGACGGGTCCAGTATCCGCTGCGCCACCAGTAACCACCATCGTCATACTCCCATGATCCGGGCAGCCAAAAGAAATCATCATCGGGCGGTGGAACACTCGGTCCGTTATCGATCGATTGGGGAGGCGGAGGCAGATAGACTTGGTCGTCAACGCCAGCACGCGTGCTGGACCAAAAACCGCTGGTCCATTGATAACCCTCGCCGCGAGTACTCCAATAGCCGGGCACCCACGTTCGCCCCGGAGGCACCTTGCGGTAGACACCGCTCACCCAGACATACTTTGCAGCTTGATCATCCCAAGACCAATAGCCGGGGATCCACAACAGATTGTCGCCAACGGGACGATCTTCTGGTGGTTGCTCGCGAACATTCGCGGGCGGTTTTTCCGAGTGGACGCGAGGATGCAGGATCGCACTGGAATCGGCCTGCGATGCAAATGCCTCGTGCACGGGTCCTTGGAGCAACGCCCGATACCCCAGTTCGTTCGATCCCAGCTCATTGGACTCCAGTTCGTTCGTAGCGTCCCGATCGATCACATCGCCTGCCGCGACTGTTGCCGGATTGTCAGCGGTAGCCTGCGGGGGTGGCGGCGGTTGGGCCACGCCGCTTTCGATTTGGGCCAGCACCGGATCGACGTTCCCAATCCAGCATAGCCCCATTGTGGCGAAGACCAGCGTGCGAAGGGTGGTGATGGCAGAGAGTGGGTTTTGAGACATATTTAATCCAAGGTGTAAATTGAGTCCCCGATGCAGCGTGTCACGCAGACCCCGCCCCTTTGATTCTAATTGTCGCGTGGGACTTTTCGTCACTAATTCGCTCTGAAAACGTTACAAGCGGGATTCGAGACACGCTGAGCTCATTGTGCAGCCTAATGCGGGGAATACCAAGCTGCCGACCGACCGAGCAAACATGCATGCATTACGCATGCCAATTCGTTGCAAACGCTTTCTTCTTGCCGTCTTCCCAGCCGACCAAGGGTCATCTTCGCCGGACGCATCGCACGCCGGACGCATCGCACGCCTGAGGCGCCAGCTTCGCTTATGATACTGCCATGAGATCGATAGTGACCTTCATCGTTTTGGCCGGCTTGTGGGCTCTGCTAACGGAGACGCGACGCGACGCGTGGATCGTCGGCGTGCCTGTGGTTTTGGCAGCATCACTCGTTGAGGCGAGTTTGGCGTCTCGGGATCGTTGGCGTTGGTCGGTCATAGGCCTGCTCCGCTTTGCCCCTCATTTCGTCCGCTCGTCGATCGGGGGCGGGATTGACGTGGCTTGGCGGTCGATACATCCGCAATTACCGATTGATCCACAAATGATCGAGTATCCATTGCGTTTGCCCGCCGGTACGGCGAGAACGTTCTTCATGAACGTAGTGAATCTACTGCCAGGAACGGTCAGTGCGGACGTTCGCAAAAATGTGCTGACCGTGCACGCGATGGATATCAATCAGCCGATCCAACGGGAATTAGCAACACTCGAAGACGCGGTTGCCAAGTTGTTTGCGGTGCATCTAAACTCGCTCGAGGATCCGGGAGAAAGTAGATGACGCAGACGTTGTTGCTGTTTGTGGTGGTGCTGTTGGCGAGCATGGTTGCGGGCTTGATCCGCGTGAAGCGCGGTCCTACGTCGTCGGATCGGATGCTGGCTGCGCAGTTGATGGGTACCACGGGTGTCGCCATTTTGTTGTTGCTCTCTGAAGCAATCTCGCGACCGGCGCTGCTGGACGTGGCGTTGGTGTTCGCGTTGCTGGCTGCGGTCACCGGAATCGCATTTGTCCAGCGTTACCACGCAATGGAAATGGGAGAGCAGGAATGAGCATCCTCGACATGGCGTCCCTTGTCCTGATCGCAGTTGGTTGTCTGTTTTTCATCGCGGGCAGCGTTGGCATGTTACGTCTTCCGGATGTGTTCACGCGGCTACACGCGACGACGAAAGCGGACAATGTCGGTTTGGGGCTGTTGGTGCTGGGGTTGTTGTTGCGATCGGGATCGATGTTTGTAGCGTCCAAGCTGGTGCTGATCTGGCTGCTAGTCTTGGTGGCTGGCGCAACGACGTGCCACTTGATCGCGCAGTCGGCGATCCGTCGCGGCGAGCGACCGTGGAGCAAACGATGAACAGTCTGTTGTGGATTTTGGACATCACGCTGTGCGGAAGCCTCCTTTGGTTGGCTTGGCAGACACTTGCCACGTCCGATCTGTTCAAGGCGATTGTGCTGTTCATCGTGCTGGGCTTGGTCATGGCCTTAGCGTGGGCGCGGCTGGACGCACCGGATATCGCGTTGGCCGAAGCGGCGATTGGTGCGGGGTTGACCGGAGCCTTGTTGCTTTCAACGTTGACGGCGATCACGAAGCGGCCTGGCCCGAGGACGCCGCCTGAGACGATGGATGCCGACACATGAGCCAACGCCCCCCCATCGCGATCATCCATATCGCATTTGCCTTCGTCGTTGCGGGAATCACTGGCGCCATCGTGGTTGCGATCTTTCGTTTGCCAAGCGAAGCGATCGGGTTGTCCGATGCGGCGATCGCCAATCTTGACGCGGCCGGTGCCAAGAACCCGGTCACCGCGGTGCTGTTGAACTTTCGCGGCTATGACACGCTGTTAGAGATTCTCGTCTTGTTGCTGGCCGTGATCGGTGCCCGCGTTTTGACGGCCTCCGATGCGTCGCTTGTCGTCGAGCCAGCCCAGTCTGCCAATCCGGTTCTGCTCGGTTTCATTCGCATCCTTGCCCCCGTGATGATCATGGTCGCCGGATATCTGCTGTGGGTCGGTGGGCACGCACCGGGCGGCGCATTTCAGGCCGCGGCGGTGTTGGCTGCGTTGGGCGTGCTGTTGAAACTTGGCGGTGTGACGTGGACGCGAAAGCTGTCCCAGCGTGGCGAGCGACTGCTGTTGGTGGCGGGGCTGGCCGTCTTTCTCGTGGTGGCGACCGCGGTCATGTTGAGTCAGCGGCGTTTCTTGGAATATCCCCCGTCGGTGGCCAAGACGTTGATTCTGGTCATTGAATCGGCAGCGACCGTTTCAATCGCTGCGATTCTGTTGGCACTATTCAGCAGCGGAACGCTGCGAGAAACTCAATCGGAACTGCCCCACAGCAAGATTAACAGTAGCGAGATTCCTAAAAGCGAGATTCCCAACCACGAGACGCCACACGATGAGGCCGCGCAGTGACGATTGCCACTCTGTATGCCGTTTGTGGAGTCGTGCTGTTTGGCATCGGATTCTATGGTGTCGTCATCTGCCGACACCTGCTCCGCAAAGTCATTTCATTGAACCTGATGGGCAGCGGCACGTTCCTGGTCCTGGTCGCGTTGGCTCAACGGACTCCCGACGGCCAGCCCGATCCGGTACCCCATGCGATGGTGTTAACCGGACTGGTCGTTTCGGTCAGTGCGACGGCGCTCGCATTGGCGTTGCTACGTCGTCTTCACCGCGAGACTCAGCGGACCGAACTTTCTCTGCATGCAGAAGGGCGAGAAACGGATGTCAGCTGAGCTTGCGATGATCGGATTAATCGCGTTGCCGCTGGCTGCAGGCATCGTTGCGTTTGTCGCACGCCGAGTTGCGGTGGTGCTGACGATTGGGGTCGCGGTTCTGCAAATCTTGCTGGCAAGCCATGTCGCCCGTTCTGTGTTTTACCAGGGGAGTCTGCGGTACGAAGTCGGTGGTTGGGGGGCACCGCTGGGAATCGACTTGTATGTCGACGGGCTGAGTGGATTGATGTTGCTGATGACGGCGATCGTCGGACTAGGCGTTGTGGTGTACGCATCATCGTACTTCGCTCACACTCGCAGTGGCGACTCCGTTGTTTACTTTTGGCCGTTATGCTTATTCCTGTTCGCGTCGCTCAACGCGTTGTCTCAGGCCGGCGACCTATTCAATCTGTACGTGACCTTGGAACTGCTGACGTTGACAGCGGTCGCGTTGATCGGATTGGCGGGCACGGTCGATGCGTTGTCAGCTGCACTGCGGTACTTGATCGTCGCGGTTACCGCATCGCTATTTTTTTTGCTAGGGGTGGC
Source organism: Novipirellula sp. (assembly GCF_041583735.1). Lineage (NCBI taxonomy): Bacteria > Pseudomonadati > Planctomycetota > Planctomycetia > Pirellulales > Pirellulaceae > Novipirellula > Novipirellula sp. Next base: position 387 of record NZ_JBFHFD010000436.1, on the reverse strand, counting down.
GTTACTCTACAGCAGCTATGGAACGGTCGACCTGCATCTGCTGGCGACGAAGTTTCAATTCGACTTGCCGAGCCGCTGTTCGATCGTACTGATTGCCGTCGCACTCATACTCAAGACTGCCTTGTTTCCGCTTCACTATTGGCTGCCTCCGGCTCATGCGGCTGCCCCCGCTCCGGCCAGTGCTCTGTTGTCGGGTTTGGTGCTAAAATCTTCGTTTTACGTGTTGCTGCGGCTGTGGTTTGATGTCTTTCCTTACGCGGACTTGCGACCGGCAGGTCACTTGCTGGGTGTTCTCGGTGCGATTGCGATTTTGTGGGGTTCGATTCAAGCGATTCGCCAAACGCATTTGAAGCTGCTGGTCGCTTATTCGACGGTCGCTCAGATCGG
>NZ_JBFHFD010000435.1:0-7425 GCF_041583735.1 Novipirellula sp. | reverse complement strand
GAAAAAGGGAGTGCAGAAACGAATCGCACAGTACTACGCGATGTGCGAATGGTTCGACGAAACCTGCGGAACGCTGTTGGACCACATCGACGACGCGGGAATTGCCGACGAGACGCTTGTCATCTACGTCACGGACAACGGCTGGATCCAAAAGGAAGTCGGTGGCTACGGACCGCGATCCAAACGGAGTCCCTACGAGCTTGGAACACGAACGCCGATCATGTTCCGCTGGCCAGGAAAAATTCCTCCTGCGGATCGCCCCGAACTTTGTTCGTCGATTGATTTTGTGCCGACCGTTTTAGCGGCCGCCGAAGCCGAGGGGCCGCACGATTTTCCCGGGCTGAATCTGCTGCCGCAATTGAAGTCGGGCGAGGCCATCGAACGAGATACGATTTTTGGTGAATCATTTGCCCACGACATCGCCGACATCGAAAACCCTCAAGCATCGCTGCTGTATCGCTGGGTGATCCACGGTCATGACAAGCTCTTGCTGACCTACGACGGAGCGCCCGGATCGATGAGGTACCCGCCTGAAAACGCTGAGCCTCAGCTTTACAACCTGAAAGACGATCCGAAAGAAACGGTGAATCTCGCGGAGGCGAATCCAGCAAAAGTCAAAAAGCTCAGTGCGCTGCTGGACGAGTGGTATGTACCGAGCGAGCGTCAAGCGGGCAAGTTGGCCCCCACAACTCGCTAGGCACGACCAAGGCCGCCAATCTCGCAGAAGTCGATTCGGGCCACGCGGTGAAGCATTTTTCCCCACGACAAACGAAGCCGTTTGTCGTGGGCGGAACAGCGTCACGGCTTGTTGATTGAATCCAAATGCAGATCGCAATGGCTCGCCGTAAGGCACCGGGGCGTGCGTGGGACCCGGCCGCTGACGCGCGAGCGGCTCAATAAAACAACAAGCCGTTTTGGGGGCAAGCGGCATCTTTCTGCGCTGAAAGATGCCCCACTACTTCCACCCTGGTGGACCAAGCAAACAGGGCATCACCCCGCGAGATGTCGTCGCGGAACCTGCTTGGAAAACAGGTGGTCACACGCGATAATCATCAGTCGCCATTTTGGGTGACCGTGACGTTGTCAATGAAAATTTCCGCATTGGTCGCGTTGCCAAACAGTCCAGGGCTGCCGTGATGATTCGGGGCTTCGTCGGTCGCCGTCAGCGTCCACTCGCTCGGTTCGGCTTGATCTCGCGGCCACACTTTGCCATGGATGATCGCTTCACCGTTTTCGACTTTGGCTTGCACCTTCAGCGTGTACCAAGTGTCCGCTTGCCATTGCAAAGGAACGCTCTTGGCCATCCGTAGTTGAGCGGTCCAGGTGCGAATTTGCAGCTGTTGTGACTCGCCCATCAAATCAAGCGTGTAGCGTCCGTTGATCAACCCGATATCGGGAAGTTTCGATGCTCCTGGGGCCGCTTTGACGTCCGCAGTTACGGTGTAGTCGCTTAAATCGGTCGGTCCCATCCAGGTTTGGCTACGGGTTCCTTTGGGAATCGTGGTGATTTTGACCATCATTGGATTTCCGTCGATCGTCCTTGCTTCGTGGCGATAACGAGCTCCGATCCAAGTAACGGGAACTTCGCCTGAGGAAAAGTCGAACGCCCATGGCAGATCGGGGATCACACGCAAGCGAGCTTGGTGCGAAATCGAGCCGCTCCGCACGGTCACGATCGCAGCTTGGTGGGCATTGTCGCCGGACGAATGGAACAATCCTTCAGAATCAACGGTGCCGCCATCGCCAGTGACTTCAAACGTCAAGGCGGTGGGCAGCGAATCGAGTCGTTGGCCGAGCGAGTTGAACGCAATCACTTGCAGCGGAAGCGTGCTGCCTTGTTTGACGATCGCTTCGGCGGGAATCAGTTGCAGCTGAGCGAGTTGAGGATTTTCGCTGAGCGGACGTTCCGCTGCTGCGGGCTCGATTGGCCCCACGCTCGGTTTCACCTCTTCGTCGCCGAGACAGAACAGCCCTGCGGTGGTCGGCAGATAGATTCGGCCATGCGAAACGATCGGCGATCCGCCCACGTCATGCCCGCTAGGCAGCCGAACTTTGAACAGCGTCTCGACACCGTCTTCGCTCGGCTTGAGCACATAGAAATAGCCCGTCGCGGTGCACGCATAAATCTTGCCATCGGCGTACAGCAGGCTGCCTCGCATGGCGGTGCCAAGTTTGAGTGGCTTGCCAATGGCTTCACCCGTTTCGCTATCCAAAACATGCAATCGCGATGAGTCTTCGACCACATAGATCCGGTCGTTGATCTTCAGCGGCGAGCTTTTTCCGACGGTCAGTTCTTCGGTTCGCCACTGCTCGGCCGAGGCCGAATCGAGCGACGCGAATTCGCCATCGATGCGGACGACCGCGCCCATTGCGGTGCCTTCGGGATTTTCTTCGCCATGGCTGGCGTACACCTTGCCGTTGTTGTCGACCGTGACGCTGGTGTTGATGCCGCGTCGTGAGAGGACTTCTTGCCAAAGCACTTTGCCGGTGCGTGGCTGGATCGCATGGATCGTGCCGTCGCCTGAACCGGTGACCAAAACCTGTTGGCCGTTGATCACCGCGATCGTCGGGGTGCTGTAAGTGGTGTCTTCGGGTAACGGACGTGTGCTGGTGATCCACACCAAGTCGCCATTGTTTTTGTCAAATGCCAAAAAACGGTGAGCTGGGCGGGCGGTTTCATCCCAACCAGTGGTCACGCCACTGATGACGACTAGGTTTTCAAACACCACCGGCGAATTCGTGCGGCCACCATACGTGCTGAGCATCCCGTACTCTTCGCTCAGCGAGCGTTCCCAGAGCGTTTTTCCGGTTTCGCCATCGATGCACTGCAGCAAACAACACGCACCTAGCGAATAGACTTGGTTCGTCTCGGGGTCGCCACAGACATTGGACCATCCGACACGTTCGGCGGGAACGTCCGAAAGAAACACGTTGTAGATGTTCTCCCAAATCAGCTCGCCGCTGGCGGCGTCCAAACAGATCACCTTTTCAGCGTCCTTGCGGGTGCCTGGTGAATCACGCACGATCGTGTAAAGTCGTCCGTGCATCACGATCGGCGTGGAAATGCCCGCCGCGATTTCGCTTTTCCACAAAACGTTGCTGCCCGGGCCGCCTTTGGGGTTAAACTTTTCAATCAGCCCGGTTTCGTACGAGCAGCTGTTTTGTTGAGGGCCTCGCCAATTGGGCCAATCCATCGGATCGACGTCCGCGGCGGATGCCATCGGGGCAGCCAGCGTGATCGCAAGTAGGGTGGTGCAAAGGGCGACGTAGGTGAGCAGCGAGCGGAAGCGGACGAGATTGCGTCGTGACGCAAACGTGTCCAGGAGATGCCAGTGAGCCACAGCGATGGGTATCCGACAACATGGTGAGTGACGCGACTGGAATCAATTGCAGCCGCCACGCGAGCGCCGCGTGGACAAACAGGGGCCGCTTTGGGAAAGCGTTTTGCAAGCCCAGTCTTCTTCGTCATAGAACGATTGATAATTGATGCGAGCCGCGATGGTGTCAAGGGAGCTAATCAAGAAACAAGGAAACTCCGTTGCAAAAACAAATTGATGTGATCGGAATTGGGGTCTCGGTGCTCGACGCCGTGATGGTGGTCGACGGTTTTCCGGCCGAGGAATCGGTGGTGCGAGCCCAGCAGCGAGCGGTCGGGATCGGCGGCGGAATCGCAGTGGCCACGGCGACCGCGGCCGTGCTCGGTGGAAGAGCCGCATTTGCCGATTTGCTGGGGTTTGATCCGATGTCCGAGTCGATTTTGGCAGCGCTACGTGCCGCGTCGGTCGATGTCCGTTGGGTCCAGCAAAGCGACGATCAAACCGCTTCGGTAGCGACGATTTGGGTTAACGCCGCGTCAGCATCACGGACGATCGTGTTTTCGCCCGCCAGCGACCTTGAATTGCCATGGAGCGACGAGCTGGCGCGCGGCGTGGCCGCCGCAAAAATTCTTCATCTCAATGGGCGACACTTGCGAACTTGTTTGCAAGCGATCGAGGTTGCCAAACAGCACGATACGCTGGTTTCGTTTGATGGCGGAGCCCACCGCTACCGCAGCGAGGTGCTGCCCCTTGTTCGGGCGAGTGATATTTTGATCGTGTCCGAACATTTTGCACAGGAACATTTCAAGTCCCAGACAAAATCAGATGCCGCGGTTTCGCCCGACGAACTTGTCTCGTTTCTGCAACGTGAGTTCGGCTCGCGTTGCGTCGGTGTGACTTGCGGTGAACGCGGCAGTTGGATTGCCGAGACCGATCAGTCGCCCTGGCATCAACCGGCTACCGCGGTCGAGGCGGTTCGCGACACCACCGGATGCGGCGACACCTATCACGGTGCGTTCCTGTTCGCTTGGTCGCAAGGGCGGTCACCGCGTGAGTGTGCTCGCATCGCATCCGTCGTTTCGGCGCACAACGCCACGGGGTTAGGCGCGTTTGCCTTCGATGCAGACAAGATTGCTGCGATGCTGAAGTGAGAGTGACGCACGCCAATGGCTGGGACCAATGTCAACTACTTTGGGAGCGTTCGCGGCGCGAGCCCAATGGATGGATCAGGACGATTTTGTTTTAGAAGATGCCACCACCGCCCATGCCACCGCCAAATCCGCCGCCGCTTGAGTTTTCAAAACGATAATCGCTTCGCATCTGTTCGAGCATGCGGTCACCGACAATGCGTTTCTCGCGATCGTGTTCAATCGTAAACGAGTATTCGAAATCGTAGGCGTTGCTGCCAAACCGATCGGCCGGGATTTCGAGATCCCAACGCAATATTCCGGTTGGCCGCTGCATTCGCAGGTAGAGCGGATCGGTGGACAATTGATTCGCCGCGTCCGTCGCCAGCGTGATGCTGATCGATTCGTTTGCAGTCGCCAGCGGGATGCGGTCCAACAAACGGATGGGGGTCACGGTGTTGTGATAGTTGGAAACGACCAATCGGTATTTCAGAGTGACGCGTTGGTTGCCGCCGTGGACCGACGAATCACGGGACATCAATTCGCGTCGCGTTCGGACTTGGCGGTCGGCTCCAAATCCGATTCGGAAACGTTGTCCCGCCGCGGTGGGCGGCAGCGTTGTGCGGCCGATAAATTTTTCGTTCAAGTAAACGTTGGCATCACCAGCGATCAAGTTTCGACCGATCGTGTTTTTTAAGTCCGCTTCGCGAAAGGCAAAACTGCTTAATAGCGGTGTGACAACGTAATTCAAATCGCCGGTGAGGGTATCGTGTGTCACCGCGACGACTTGGTCTTCAAGTCGACTTGGGATTTGGATGCGGTCGGCGATCGTGTAGCTCTCGTCGCTGACGTTCGCTCCCGCATCCAAGGCGATATCGCGTTGGACTTTCGCAGCAGACTCGAGTTCAGCAATTTGCTTCATTCCCGATTCGGCATTGCGAGTGATGTCGCGGTGCCAAACCATTTGGTCTTGCCATGAGGGGATTTCCAACTCGCTCGGCGCCATCGACGACGTCTGCGATGACAACGCTGCACTTGATTCCGCGATGCCGATACGCAACGGGGTCAGACCGGGGGCGGCGGAGTGCAGATCGGGTTGAGCGGTCGACAGGGTCAGCTTTACATTGTCCCAATCTTCGCCGCTGTTTTGCACGATCACGCTTTCAAATTCGAGCAAAAATTCCGCTTCTTCCTGAGTGATGTGTTGGCCGCGGACCGTATAGCTCGGCGACCATCCGACCTCGCTGACTTGGTAGCTGAACCGAAGTGGCCCGCCGTCAGGTGAGATCACTTCGATTAGCGCCTCGCTTGTCGTGCCTCGTGTATTGTGGAGCGACTCGATGCTCGCGCGGTTGACTTGGATTGCCTTGGTCAAATCGTCGATTGTGGTTTGCTGCTCATGTAATTCTTGGGCGAGTTGACGTCGCCGCTGCATGGTGAAATCGGTCAGTGCGGTAACGGATTGCACGTCCAGTGTGGCGCGATCCAGGTTTTCAAGCGTTTTGCTTGCTGAAAAATCGACAAGTTTCTCAAGCGTGAGCAAGTCCTGTTCAATCACGGTCGACGTTTGTTTGGCGTTATTCAGATCACGCAGCAGCGCCGCGTATTGGTCTGCAAGCGTTTTGACTTTTTGCTCGTTTTCGGGCGAAAGTGAGTCAACGGTCATCACGCGAGTCGATCGAATGACGCTGCCCGATTCACATTGCGAAAACGCGGAACCTGCCACATAACTCGCTGGCAAGTCGGTCACCCGGATTTGTTGCAAGTCCGCCGAGGCGGGAACGTCGATCCGGCGAACAACACTCGCTTGGTCGCGGTACAGCGTGACGGAATCGATTGTGTCGGTGCCCGCTGCGATCGATTCGGCGGCACTGGTTTGATGGACGTTGGTGACAAGCAAGTGGATCGACATTGCCCATGCGATGATGATCACGAGCGAAGGGGTTCTAAACGTGCGCATAGTGGATTCCTTGTTCACGACGTCATTTTCCGGATGGTTAGGAAAAGGTGAATCGAGGGATTGCCGATGTGTGCAAATCGAATGCAGCAAATTGCAACACCTTTGGCAAACTTGATCACGCACTCCAGTGCAGCGCACGATGAATTCTCTCGATACCGTGGTTGAATGCACTTGGAATGCCAATTGCTGGACCGCTACCACGATGGAGTTCGAATTCACCTCACACTGCGAGTGGCTGCCATGATGTTGTCTGGGCTGCGTTGGCGATCGATATTCGCGACAGGGATCGTTTTCATTGCGGCATCGGTGGCCGATGCTCAATCGATAGTGCCGAACGACGTGATACACGGCATGCACGCTCACGTTACTCGAGAAGGTGGCGAGGTTGCGTCGTGGCAAATCGATCCGTTTATGACTGAACAGCAAGAGGCTGACATCTTGGCGTTTTTGCAAGAGCCATGCCGATTTGCCTGGGACGACGGTCTCACGTTACCTCAGTTGACGCGAGACATGTCGACCCGTGTTGCCACCGAGATTGACGTTCACGCTTTGCAAGAGATTGGGCTGAAGGAAAGCCTTGTGCTGATTGCAAAGAGACACGAGCAACCGAGTTTTGCAATCACGGATCATGATCCGTTTGCAGGGCCGTCCCGATCGGAGTCGCAGCGGCGTGACCAAACCGCCGATTCGCAAGTGAATGTACCGGGCGGTGCGGCGAATCGCACCGGAGTTGTTCCGTGGTGGCGAAGTTCCGAGGTGACGAGGGGGTTGGACTATAGCCGGGCGGACATCCAGACGCCGAGTGTCGGTGCGAAGGTGGCCCATTTGTTAGCGCAGTCTGATTTAGTGCTCTCGATACGCTCAGGACAGCTAACGATCACCACGCGAGAAGGTGCCGAGGAGCAACTGGCGATTCGCGTCTATGACGTCACGCCCTTGGTCGGACGCCAGCGCGAGCCGGAGACGAAATGGAACGCCAGCGGGGCGGCATCGTGGCAGCCATCATATTCCCGTCGCGGCG
>NZ_JBFHFD010000434.1:0-7456 GCF_041583735.1 Novipirellula sp. | reverse complement strand
TTTAAGGCCTTGTCCATAAGAGCCATCGCTATCGGTCTGCCCGCACCCAGCAAATTACCGGATGCCGTTTTCGGAGCAGCGTAGCTACAACACGCTTCGGCAAGTTTTGGATTTGGTGAGCCGTGACGCGTCAGCGAACTGGAACATCTTCTAGTAGCTACCTTCGCCAGAAGGTGGTGATTCACGTTTACGCGGCATCCAACCACGCTCTGGCGAGCGTAGCTACAACACGCTTCGGCAAGTTTTTACATATCGATATGATCAACCATCCTGCCGCGAGTTTTGTTAGCGAGTCGTTGTGAGGGGGCAACGAAAAAGGCACGCCCGAGAGCGTGCCTTTGAAAGATTGATCGTCTTGCTAAGTTTTGCTTGACTACTTGGCGTGGGCCGGTTTCTTGAAGTGCTTTTTCTTGCCCGGCTTCTTGCCGGCCATGTTCGCCTTGCCCACTTTGCCACCTGATTTGAACTTTTTGTCTTTCAGCCCGAATCGTTTGCCTGCTGGCCGGCCGCTGTCGGTATCGGCGTAACGATTGGTGCTGCGTTCGTCGGCAACGCTAATGTTGAGCTGTTTTCCAGCAACCCAGGTATTGCGAAGCGTTTGGAAAATCTCGTTAGGCATTCCCGCCGGTAGATCCACGGTGGTGTAGTTGTGCTGGATATCAATCGGGCCAATGAATTCGCCGTTGATTCCTGCTTCGTTGGCGATCGCGCCAACCAAGTTACCTGGCTTGACGCCATCGGCACGTCCTACATCGACACGGAATCGCTGCATGCCGTCGCGAGGCGCACCGCCGACGCGACGTCCACCACGCCGAGGTGGTCCGTCATCGGATCGACTGAACCGTTCTCGTTTCGAGGGTCGCGAATCATCGTACCCGTTGTCTCGAGGTTTTTTGGAATTCGGTACGTCTTTGAGCAACAGTGGACGACCGTTCTGAGCCATATCGGCAAGCGCGGCAGCGATCATTTCGACGGGCTGGCCCGATTTCTCGGCAAAGTCGGCGATCATCTGCTTGAAAAACGTCATATCGCGAGTTGCGATGGTTTCGGTAATGCGTTGATTGAAATTATCGACGCGTTTGCGGTTGATGTCGGCGGTCGATGGCGGATCAACGATCTCGATCGATTGACGCGTGACGCGTTCGATCGAACGCAAACGCCCTCGTTGGGAGTGCGACAACAAGATAATCGCTTCGCCGCTTCGTCCGGCACGTCCGGTGCGGCCGATTCGGTGCACGTACGACTCGCTGTCGTGCGGTGGGTCAAAATTGATCACGTGACTGATTCGCGGCACGTCCAAACCACGCGCGGCGACGTCGGTAGCGACAATGATGTCCAAATGGCCCGACTTCAGCTTTTCCACCGTTCGCTCACGTAGCGTCTGGGGCATATCACCATTGAGCGCCGATGCGGTATGTCCCCAGCGAACCAATTTGTCGGCCAGCGTCGTGGTCGCTTCTTTGGTTTTGGTGAACACGATCACGCCATCGGTGTCTTCCGATTCTAGTAATCGCATCAACAAGTCGGTCTTGTCGCGTGGGGTAACGTACAGACAACGTTGGCGGATGTTTGCCCCCGTCATCGTCTTGTGCTTGATTTGGATGGTTTCCGGATTCTTCAGGTGCTTTTGAGCAATCCGGCGAATCGGATCAGGAAGGGTCGCTGAGAACAGCGCGATCTGGGTCGTATCGGGAGTTTGATCCAACACAAATTGGACGTCTTCTAAAAAGCCCATGTTGAGCATTTCGTCAGCTTCGTCGAGCACCAAACAATCGAGCGACCCGACTTCGAGCGAACCACGCTTGATATGGTCAATCACGCGGCCGGGGGTTCCGACGACGACTTGCACGCCGCGGCGAAGGGCTCGTAATTGGGGTTCGTAATCTTGGCCACCATAGATCGCACAAACGGAGAAACCGTCCATGCACGATCCGTAGGTCGAGAATGATTTGGCAACTTGAATCGCCAGCTCGCGGGTCGGCGCGAGCACGAGGACTTGGACGGCTTTTTTGGCAGGGTCGATTCGCGAGAGGACCGGCAACGCGAATGCGGCGGTCTTTCCGGTTCCCGTTTGAGCCTGGCCGATGACATCGCGTCCCTCAAGCAGATGGGGGATGACGGCGGCTTGGATCTCGGATGGCGTTTCGTACCCAGACTTCACAATCGCTTCTTGGACTTTGTCCGCAAGCGGTAATTCGGCAAACGTGGGGGTTTTCACTTCGGCGGGGCTGCTTTCCAGCTGATTCATAAAGGGCTTCACATATCGAAAGATGTCTGCGCCGAAAGTGCTCTGGCGCCCTCTTGACTGTAAGCGTAGCTCCTGTTTTACACAACTCAAAGGAACGCAATCGCAGCCAATTTTGCTCCTAAAACCACCGCTTTGCGTTCCCATCATGCGTACTGCATCGGCTGTACGGTTGCCGAATGCCCCCTTGCAAATTAACGCAAATCTTTCGCTTTTCTAACTTTGCCTACCCCCAAGGCTCGCCGATGAGGCCGAGTAGCCAAACAATGCTTTGACACTTGGACGCATCAAAACGAGGATGGTGAACACCCCCAATACGGTTCCAAACGGCATGAACATGCATTCCACCCCCGCCATTACCAGACAGTAGGTATAGCCTTGATGCGATCCGAGTTTGCGGCCCGCCACCATCACGCAGCACGCCATCGCCATCCCCATGCCGATCATCAACGCCGGAAATAGGATGAAAAACCAGCCAAAAATTGCGGGAGAAGGAGACCCATTTGCGTTCGCGTCATCCAGCGCTCCCGAGACGATCGCGACTCCGATCACCACATGGATGATCGGAAACAGCGATATCAATGCGAGGATCCCGCCAACAACATAGTGAAAGATCGAAAGCAATCGCAGTTGATCGATGTCCTCGCTGCGGGGCCGATCAGGCGGCGGATTTGACGTTGGCTGTGCAAATGGATTGTTGTCGTTGGGTTGCGGAGGGATCGCGGTCATTCACTGTGTCTCGTCAATCGGAGCGGCCGACGTGTCGGTTGCCAAATCCAGCGCACGGCGAAAAGGTCATCTTAGTGCAAGTAAAGGATGCGTAGTCTAGCAAACAGACGCGTGGCGCCGACGTGTCGGTTGACGCCGAGAAGTCGAAGTTCTTGATCGCTTCCGCGACGCTAAATCAGCACCAACGGCAAAAGAAGAAACGCTTCCCAGCGTTGGGAATAACTGGACTAAGTCGCGAGCGCTGCGATTCGTCGTCGCGCCGCCTCGCGCCCCGCGTCAATGATGCGTTCGGGATGGCTAAAGTCGAACCAATCGACGCCATGCAAATCGGGGCGAATGACGAGATCGGCCAAATCCGCTTTCTCACGACGCATCATACATTCGCCAATATCCTGCATCCGCATGATCACATCGAGCGCCGTGCTGCAATCGTCGACATGCGAATGCGACTGGCCGACATCGACGGCGATGGTCAAATCGCTGGCATACGATTTTGCAATCATCGATGGCAACGCATCGACGACCCCGATATCACATAGCTGCATTCCGTCCCATTGGACCGGAGGAAAGATGCCGGGGATCGCCATCGAAGCTTGGATTGCTTTTCGCAGCGGACCCTTTTCGATCACAATCCGGTTGCCGCTCCGCAAGTCGGCTGCCACGATGCTGAGCGGTGTGGGAAGGCCCGAAAACTCGATGTCGGGGACCAACGCTTCGATCCCTTCGGATAAAATCGCCTCGGGCATCAACGACGCCCGGGTCGCCGCTCGCGTGATCCGGCGATGGGCCGAATACAGATAGCGAACACGGTTGTACCACGCCATGACACCCGATTCAGCATCTTCCATTCGCGAGCCGGTGGACCCGAATAACAGATGCTGGTTTCGAGAAAAGGCCGGCGAGAACAGAAATTCGATTGTCTGAGCCTGCACGCGGCGTGTCTCTGAATCGAGAGCACACATGGCCCCGACCAGCGCCCCGATACTGACTCCGACAAACCGCTCGGTTTGAATTCCTGCCTCACCGACCACCTGTATCGCACCAAGATGGGCGAGCCCGCGTGCTCCTCCACCCCCCAACGCGATGACCGCGTTTCGCTGACGATTTTGTGGTTCCAGCCTTGGTGACTCTGACCTCGAAGACGCGCGAAAACCAAATAGGTCAACCAGATTCATGTTGCTGCTCCTTCACCTCTTCGGACTTTTATTAATCGTGACTCTCCCACGTCATCCTCTGCTGTGCATTGTCTGTTCCCAAATTTGTGGTTGGTTCCCAAAATCGTGATTCGTCACTGCCTCATTCGTTACTGCTAAATTCGTTGGGGGCATGAAACTTGCCAACGATCCAGCCGTCTGCGGATATTTGAGAGCACGTTAATGGATTCAAAATTTTCTCGGTTACTTGTACGGCATCATGATTTCTCCCGATGTCACTCCATCGAGTTCACTCCACCCCTGTTGGGCAATCTGGCTGCCGAGATCTGTCACTTGACGGAAATCGGCATTGCTGGCTTTCCCACCGCGGATCTTCAACTGCAATTCGCGGCACACGGTATCGGCCGCAGCACGAGTGATCGGGTCATTGGACGCTTTGGCATACAGGCTGGTCACCAACATCACGACCGCGTTTTGGATATCCAGCGACAACGCGGACATGCGGCATTGACGGTCGGCCAGCTTCAATTGAAACGTCCGCATCGTGGTACTGATTCGCATGCCGCTTTGCGACAGATAACGCTGTGCGAACTTCGTATGCCCCGCCAGCTTCGCATCTGACATTGGGATCGGTGACCAGTGAGCCGCCGAGATTTGGTGACCCACCCACCATTTCGCATAGCTCGACAGCGGTTTGCGAAGCGCCCATGCGTGACGTGGATTCAGCGGATTGGGTTTCGCGGTCCCGAGTTCACTCAGGGTTCTGCCGATCGGTTCAAAGAAGAGTTTGCCATGATGTTTGACTAGCGATTTGAAGAACGCCATGCCTAACATTTCGCCTTCGCCTTCGTAGATACAGGGTGCCAAGAACTCATGCACATTATCGCCAAACAAATGGCCTTCCAAGAATGATCGGCCGCCATGTGTTTTCATGAACAATTCAATCGCAGCTTCTTTTTGAGCCTCGCTGCCGAAAATCTTTGCCACGATGCATTCCATCTCGCCACGGTACCCTTGGTCAAGCAAGTCGGCACACCAAGCGGTCATCGCGTCACAGGCGACAATCAAACCAGCAAGCCGGCCGATTCGGCGTCGGACTAATTCCCGACGGTCAATCGATTGACCATACGTCTCTCGGTAGGCTCCCCAAGGCAACATTTCGGCAAGCATCCAACGCATCGCTCCGGCAGCGTTGGCACACAGCGAAACGCGGCCCAAATTCAATCCATGATAGGCAATCGTTAATCCGTCGCCTTGCGACGGGACAAGCAAATTATCTTTGGGCACACGGAAATCTCGAAAGATCAATCCGTTGTTGTTCGCGCGACGTAGGGCGTAAATGCCGTAGCGTTTTAGCCGGAAATGTTCGTTCTCTTCATCCGGTAAATCGACAACCAAGACGCTCGGTTTGCCATCGATTTTGCACACCAATCCAATCGTGCGACCGGGGATCGCATTGGTGATAAACAACTTCTCGCCGTTAACAACGTAGTCATCCCCGTCGAGCACCGCGGTGGTGCGAAGTGCGGTCAAATCACTACCCGCACCAGGTTCGGTTAACGCAAATGCTGACAAACGGCAACCATCGGCCAATTGCGGCAGAAACCGCTTCTTTTGCTCGTCGGTTCCAAAGGACCGCACGGGATCGACCGCGCCGATACAGCCGTGAACCGATGCCAAACCCGCCACCGTCGGGTCGATTGTCGCCATCTGTGTGATCATTTCGGCAAACTGACGCATCGTGGCTCCCGATCCGCCGAACTCCGGGGAAACCAGTAGTCCCCAATAACCGACCGATCCCAATTCGGCCAACACTTTGGCTGTAATCTTTCCGTTCTCATCCAGCAGCGTGCCGTCATCGCGATGTTTGCGAACGATTTTCAGTGATTGTTCGACGACCAGCGATACCGATTCGTTCTGCGACATCGCATCAACCTCGAACAATTCGGTGGGAACCTGTTTGTCCCAAACGGCTCGGTGGACTGGGCTGTTGGTCGTTTTGTATTGAGCCGCAAACAAATCCTCGACTTGATCATCGGCGGTATCGATCAATCCGGTGCGTTTGGATTCGTCAACCGATGCGCCACCTAGTCGGAGTGCCACCTCGGCGAACGATTCACTGCCGGGTTTCTCACTGCCGGGTTTCGCATCGGCGTTGGGCTGTGCCACGTCGGACTTTGCGTCCGGCTTTGCGTCCGGCTTTGCGTCGGACTTTGCGTCGGACGAGTTTGGTTTGGTCGGTTCCGAAGGATGAATATCGAGGCTCATGGGATTACTCCTCAAAAATTGACAATGTTGTTGACGCCAAAACCTTGGGCTCGGTCTGATTCGGAATCACCCATTGGTTACCGCGTGATCGTTATCCTCGGATTCCGTGTCGGCAAAGAACAACTGATGTTGCTCGGCCATCTCTTCGAGCAACAACGGGCTGGCGTAGCGATCTCCGTAGATCGATTGCAGATAGCCCAAGTTGGCGTGCACGATGTGCTCGCCAATCGTGTCGACCACATGCAGCGGTCCACCGCGGTGGGGGGCAAAGCCTGTCCCTAATACCATCGCCAAATCGATTGCCCATGCTTGGTCCACGATGTTGGCTTGTTTGCAGCGAATCGATTCGGCAAGCATGGGGTAGATCAGCCGGCGTTGTTCCGATGTCAATCCATCGACAACGAAGTGATCCTCGCGGACGCGTTGCACCGTGCGATGCCCTGATTTTGGGTTCGTGCGTGGGAAATCGGCCGTTCCATCGCGACGCCCCTTCTTGTATTGATAGAACCCGCATTCCGTCTTCTTGCCCAACATCTCGTCGTTGACCATCAACTTCAATTGATCGACCACGGGACTGACGCCGACGAGCACACTGTCGAGTGATTTTGCCACGTGGTAGGCGACATCGATGCCGACTTGGTCCAACAATTCCAGCGGCCCCATCGGCATTCCAAATGCTCGCACTTGTTTGTCGATGCGATGGACATCGTGTCCTTCGGCGACCATCATCACCGCTTCACCCAAGTAGGGGAACAACACGCGGTTGACCAAGAATCCGGGGGCATCGGCGGTCACGATGGGCGTTTTTCCGAGCGCACGAACAAAGCTGACCAGACGAGCAATTGTCGCGTCGCTGGTCTGTTTGGCTCGCACCACTTCGACCAATTCCATCTTGTGGACGGGATTAAAGAAATGCAGTCCCGCGACTTTATCAGGCCGTGTGGTCGCATCGGCCATTCGAGCGATCGACAACGAAGAAGTATTGGAGGCCAGGATTGCGTTGGCCGCTAGCAATTTATCGAGTCCAGCAAAGACTGCGTCTTTGACATCCGCGCGTTCG
>NZ_JBFHFD010000433.1:0-7457 GCF_041583735.1 Novipirellula sp. | reverse complement strand
TTACAAGGCCACCGTGATGCATGTACCAAGTGAAGTCGAACCGCTGTGGATCGAACTGAAACTGCCCCGCAAGAATCGATCCGCCATTGACGATCTCGCAGAGATCTACGTTCAAGGTAACGCCGGGCAAAGCGTCCAGCTTGGATCGCTCGGGCATTTCAAAATGGTCGATGAAGAGAAGTCGATCTATCACAAAAATCTGAGACGCGTCGTCTTTGTCTACGCCGAGGTCGCGGGTCGTCCGCCGGCTGACGCCATCCTGGATGTCCAGTGGGATAGTACAGTCTCGGACGAATCGGTCGAAAACATCGTCCGTACAAATCAAAATCAACTCGCTGCAGCGACGCCCAAACCGCTGGCCGAACGCTCGTGGATTTCCCTCGGCGGCAACGTGCCGTGGTCAATTCCTGCTGGCTATACCGTCAATTGGGCGGGCGAAGGCGAGTGGAAAATCACCCTCGATGTGTTCCGTGATCTGGGGCTAGCGTTTGGCGCCGCGTTGCTGGGGATTTTTATTATCTTGATGTTCCAAACCGGATCGCGAATGTTGCCCGTGTTGATCATGACGGCGATCCCGCTGACCATGATCGGCATCATGCCTGGGTTTTGGATTTTGAACTGGATCACGGATGTCGGAGTCGGCGGACACCCCAATCCCGTCTTTTTCACCGCGACGGCGATGATCGGGATGATTGCATTAGCGGGAATCGTGGTGCGAAACTCCGTTGTCCTGATCGATTTCATTCACTTGGCACAAGCCGAAGGGCATGATCTTCGCGAATCAATCATTCGCAGCGTCGCCGTTCGCACCCGTCCAATCTTGTTGACCGCGGGCACCACGCTGCTTGCCAACGGCGTGATCACGCTCGATCCCGTCTTCTCAGGACTCGCGTGGGCCATCATCTTTGGGATGCTGACGTCGACACTGTTCACATTAGTGGTGATTCCCGCATCGTATTGGCTACTGTATCGCAATCAACCTTCGACGATCACCGCCCCCTGACATTCACCCGTCGAGTGGGCAGGAAACGGAGAAATCATCGCGTCGTTGGTCTCGAATTCTCATCCGCGTCGCAGACACGCCCCCGCGTTTGTGGCAATGGCGTTCGGACACGTCTAGAATAGACGGCTGATGCCGTGACCCCCCCCTGAGTCAAAACTCCGGAAATGCTCCAATGAAGACCACTTTGCCAACCCCGTTTGTGGCCTTGGGCTTGTTGGCAACAACCCTCTTCGCTTCTCCGCTGTCATCGAGAGCTGAGGATGCCCCATCCTCGTTCGAGTCGGCGGAGGATGCGTACTTGGTAGGAGCCGCATTTTTAAACGCGAATAAAAAATCCGAAGCGCGTGGACCTCTCGAAGCCGCACTCTCGCTGGCCAAAGACGATGAACTCCGCGTCAAATATCATCAGGCCTTGTTGCGAGTGTATCGCGACATCCCCGAATTCGAGCCGTTTCGTGATTCCGCCGAATACATCATTCGCCACTCAAAGAAAGCTTACGAACGCTCGTTGACACGTTCCAGTTTTGTGGCCTTTGCCTACAACCGCGGCCAGCTGGATGCTCTGGCTGCCCGCTACGAGAAGAAACTGGACGCAGAACCTAAGGATGAACCGACGGTCTACATCCTTTCGGAACTTTACTCGCGATTGCGACGAAATCCTAAACGAACGATTGAATTAATGGAGCTGTTACAGGAAATCAGTCCGCAGGCGGAAACGCCCGAGCCAGGTTCACAGCAAGCGATTGCCGCCGCCACTCGCATGGAAATTCAGAAAGGAAATTTGGCCCGAGAGTATCTTCGTGGCAAAGAATATGCAAAGGCGGCACAGACGTATCAAGAATGTGCGGAGCTAGACACCGCAACGAAGAGCTGGAACCTGAAAGAAGCTGCCAACGCATGGCTCAAGGCGGGCAACCGAGAAAAGGCGTTGGAGATGGTGAAGCGGGCGGAAAAGTTGCCCGCCGAATCACGCAACGATTCGCTTGCCCATTTCTTTCATCGTCATATGGGCGACCTCTACATCGAATTCCAAATGCCGGACAAGGCAATCCCGCACTATGAAATCGCTATCCAGAAAACGACGATCGAAGGCTACAAGTCCCGCACGCAGAAATCACTCGATGACGCACGAGCCACCGTAGCCGAGTAAGCTTGGGGCGGCGGTACGGACGCGGATCAATTCTGGCCGCACCTAGCGGTTAATACCCGTTCCCTTGAGACATAGAAAACCGAAGGCCACTGAACAGGCGGAGACGATACCCCACTGGGTTTTGTTCATGTGACTGAAGTAATAGCTGAGTTCATAGGAGGCATCCCGGAACCAATCACCAAAAGAGAATGCAAGCAGTAGTTCGGTCATCATTTGGACTAGCCCTGTGGCGGACATCAGAAGCAGCGGCGTCAGCGATTTGAGAAAACAGGATTCTCAAGAAATAAAATCGCTGCCCAACCCTAGGTTTTCTTCGCGGTCGCCAGCAAAAAAAGTGGCCAACCCAGCTTGCATTGTCCGATGAATTCCAGCATGATTGGTTTAATCGTCACAGCCGGTCCGCAAGCCAGATTGGCAAGCCAAAGTTCTTGGCAAAGGTGACTTGCAGAGGTTCGGTGGATCGATATAATCCCCGTCCAAGTGATCAGCAAAGACGCTTCGCAGCGTTCACAAAAATGCTTCCCAATACGGGTTGCAAAGAATGAACTTGCTGATCATATTGTTTGCTTCATCGCAAACGCGACATCGGTGCTGCGGCACTGATGTCAAACCGGTGCTTCGGCACCACACGCCATACAAAGGCGCGGTAGCTCAATTGGTTAGAGCCCCGGACTGTCGATCCGGAGGTTGCGGGTTCGAGTCCCGTCCGCGTCGCTTCTGAAAAGCCCGACTCGAAATGAGTTCGGGCTTTTTTTATGCGCTCACCGCACTCGGACTGCCCTCACGGCACACCACTCCCCGCTGCAGCTTACCTAAACGCAATCGGCAGAAACGCCTGGGGAAGGAGACCTTCGACAGCTTTCTCTCCTGCTAAACAGTGACCGCTTTGTTGAGATCGCGATTCACTCAAAGAGGACGTTGCGTTCTCTTAAAAGTCGAACTGCACGCGACCGGCGAACGTGTTGATGTCGCTGTCGCCGAGCACCAGATCGTTTAGCTGCCCATTGATGTACTCAAACTGGCACTTGCCGTTGGCCCACCAATACCAATTCAACGCGATCGTGTAGGACGTCAACTCGCGACCTTTGCCTGTCACGCCAGGCTGCCCGAACAGCGGATTCAAGTCCAGCGCACTGACACGGCCCGCGATTTCCCAAGCTCCCCAATCGCCCCGACAAACATCAAGCGGGTGATCGGGCTTGACGCGGCCGAAAACTCCAGCGGCTCGATTATAGGGAATCACCTCCCCCGTCAACATATACCGAGCCATGACGTAACCCCCTTCCACCGTAACGTTCTCGCCAGTCGGCAAATCGAGGTTGGACCAGCGGTATTCCGACTGAACCAAGCCACGCCCAAATGACAATGCACCTTCCACGTTAAACACGTTCACCGTGTCCACGGGAAAGACCCCCGTGTTGACGAACGGCGGCACACCCTCGAGTGGCTGCACGCTTAACCCGGTGGGACCGAGGTTGGGTTGCTGGCCAACGAAGACTTCATCTTGGCTGGCGTATTGCAATTGATTGCGTCCGGGATTCAGGAAACTGTGGTCAAAACCAACATGCGCAATCCCGCAGTCGCCACGATCAACCAGCAACCCGGTGATTCGTTCGGCCGTTCCATAACCGCCGTTGTCACCGTACACATTGCCAAAGTTATCTGACAATGTCCGGAACCCCGAGACGGCCCAGGTCATCTGCTCATTCGCTGCGGTATCGAATAGCATGATCCCAGTCTGGCGAAACGGCGACAATGCAAAGCTCGTCGGCCGCTCGAGAAACGGCAACTCTCGAACCGACGTCAGCTCGCTCATTCCGAACGGTTGCCGAAAGCGCCCCACCCGCACGTTCCCCAGCGGCGTGCCTTTGATTTGGGTCCAGACGTCGACGAAGCGAGCCTGTGCCTGCGCGAAGTCGAACTCCATGATATAGGACGCCCGCTCGGTCAAGTTTCCTGTCGCGGCGATTCGGGCACGACGGAACCCCGTGCCGTCTTCGATATCCCCTAGCGTCGCAATGTTTTCGTCCGACTGGTCAAAGTAGGCCGTATCAAGATGAACAAACCCTGTGACTTTGAAATCGGGGTACGTGTTCTTCTCGGTCTGCGAGATCGGCGGTGGGGCAATTTCATACTCGACCACGCCGCCGCTGGCGACCAATTCGTCCAATTGCTGCTGCAGCCGATTAAACTGCTCAACCGTTACAAATTCTTGCGGCACCGGATCGGATGGAATCATGCCGCTGTCCCCCAGTGGCTGCGACGAGACCACCGGGCGGCCTAGCGCATCCTGAGCCACCCCATTTGGGCTGGACCACAAACACGCCAAAACCCCAAGCCCCAGTAACAGCCAACGTCGCATGATCACCCCCGCCTGTATCTGATTCGTCCCGATGGATCGATCCGAAAACGAGATCCGATCTCCCCTCGGTCATCTTCGTCCACACCGAAGGTGACGCTTCATCAGGTAATCCGACCCAGGCAACCGCTTCCTAATCGTCTCAAACTAACGCGTGCAACAATCGCAACGGTTTAGCGGGCGTGGCGGTTGGTGCAGGCTCAGGGCGGTCGGCAGACCGTTGCGCTGGAACGAAACACTCAAATCGATCGACCTGACTCAGGGCGCCGCTTGGTACTCGACGCGACGCACATTCGGTTGCGATGACCTATCCTGCTTCGCAGGTTCAGATTGAAGCGATGCAATTCTGGCGCCCTGAGCGGGATCCGCAATCGCATACTGAGCCGGGACCTCGCCGGTTACTGTCTTTGGAAGCGTAAACATCGCTCCGGTAGCACCATCGACGATGGCCCCCGCGCCACCGCCAATCAGAATGTTTCCGGCTGTCCATGGATCGATGCCCGCATGCAGCTGGCGATGCTGCGAGAATTCACCGGCCCCTGCAAATGTGACATTGTATTTCGCACGTCGAAACGGGGCAGACTTCGCTGACAGAGTGACTTGCTCTGGCGTAACCCCCTGATGTACAAGTTGATTTTCATGATCATGAATCGCGAAGTACGTCTTGCCGCCACTGTTTTCAAATGCCACGGGGTACTCTCGGTTGCTCGCAATCGTGGCACACCCTTGAAAGAAAGGCACGGACAACACGATCACCAGCAGCAACGATGGTGCATGGATTAGATTCAAGGCAACGTCCTCATAACAACCGAACCAACTAGCATATGTCTGCTCAGGTTCAATCGACGTTCTACGCCCTGCAATTCGCTAAAACCGCTCCAGCCAAGCTAATTTGTGCCGAATTTAACGAATCTAACACGAAACAACAGATTGACACGCCCCTAAATACAACTTCTTACGCCCGTAGTTCAGCAAAGATCAGGATCGCACTCACAACGTCTTGTCGCGTTGCATTGAGGTGCAGGTTTCCGCCCACGTCTTCGGCATCGTTTCATGCCGAAGCAATTCGATTTCGGCTAGCAGGCGTCGCGACTCGGCGCGAATGAGGTCTTCGGCGGAACATTGGTGTGATGCCCTCTGTTTCGCGATGACGGACTCCTCCGAGCGAATCGCTTCGAGCTTCGCTCGCAACCGTTCAGATACGGGATCGATCGGTTGCTGATTGTTGGTGGCGACCGTAGACGCATCGAGCGATTCACGGCAATAGCGACAAGTCCGATTCAAAACGCCGACGCTCGCTTGGATCCCCAACCTCACCGTGATAGCGAAACCTGCCGCCAGAAGAATCGCCATGGCAATCGACGGAAAACTCTCTCCGAACCCGCGAAACAACATCGCGGCCAGCAGCAATCCTAACGCCACGCGGCGGGCGGTAGCTCGAACGTTGGTGAGATGAGCTAATTTTGAGTTCATTTGATTCTCAAGAGGGCGTTTGGAACGACGCCGGGATTGCACGAGGTGGGGTTACTGATATCATCGAAAACGTCTGCGATCCCCTTCTTCTGCGACCCAGCGTGCATTGATCTGCCTACCACGGATCTGCCAACACGCGTCTGGGTCGAAAAGTCCGTTCCCCGCTTTTTGTCGGACAATCTAATGAATCACCAATATGTCGAGCGTCTGGTTAATCTACTCGATCCCGACGCGAATCAAATTCTAAACATGACCACGGCCGAGGCCATCGAGGTCGTCGCCAGCGGGAATCCTGATCGGGTGCGTCAAATCGAGGGGCAATTTGCGTTGCTTCATAAAGACGGCCAGATGATTCGGATGGCTCGAACACTAGCGCGGCCGATGCGTTTCTTTCTTGCCAAACGCACCGAAGGGCCGTGCTTGATTGTAGCGGAGCGGATTGATGAGATCCAAAATTTTTTGGAAAGCGAAGGATTGGCAGATCAATTCCACCCTTCGTACACCCGCATGGTCCCCGCACACCATGTGCTCGAGTTGCGATTGATCGGTTGTCCCGACCCAAGCCCCGCTCACCATCGCTTCCTGACTCCCGAGCGAAATCGATTGCCAGCCGATTTGGACGCAATCGGCAAGGCCTACATCGGCCAATTGGCCAAGTCGTGCGATCAGTGGCTCGATCACATCGGCCCCGAGGAACCGATTGGCGTGATGTTCTCAGGTGGCATCGATAGCGGTTCGGTGTTTTTGGTGTTGTACGATCTGCTGCTCCGCCGCGGACAATCGCCGAGCCGGCTAAAGGCGTTCACGTTATCAGTTGATGGCGAAGGGGACGACGCAAAGCAGGCAGTCGAGTTTTTGAAACAACTCGATTTACAATTGTTCTTAGAAACGATCGACGTGCCGGTCTCGGCCATCAATTACCGAAGCGCGATCGCAACGATCGAAGACTACAAGCCGCTTGATGTCCAAGCAGCCACCGTGGGATTGGCGCTCTGTGAAGGCATTCGCGCTCGCTATCCCGATTGGCGATACCTCGTCGATGGCGACGGCGGCGATGAAAACCTGAAAGACTATCCGATCGAAGAGAATCCCGAACTGACGATCGTCAGCGTGCTGAACAACTTGATGCTTTACCAAGAAGGCTGGGGCGTCGATGCGGTCAAACACTCGCAAACCTACTCGGGCGGCCAAAGCCGTGGTCATGTTCGATCCTGGGCTCCGGCGAGAAAACTTGGCTTTCGCGGATTCAGCCCCTACGCATTGCCCAGTGTGATCGATGTCGCCGAAGGGATTCCGTTTATCGAGCTAACCGATTGGGATCACGAAAAACTGTATTCGCTAAAAGGTGAAATCGTGGGTCGTGGCATCAAGGCAGTGACGGGATTGGAAATGCCAGTCTTTCCAAAACGGCGATTCCAGCACGGCGTCTCGTCAAAAGATCGGTACGCCGATTTGTTTCCCGGATCGGAAGC
>NZ_JBFHFD010000432.1:0-7460 GCF_041583735.1 Novipirellula sp. | reverse complement strand
TGAATATCGCCGCAATCGTCGACAAAACGATGGCAACGCAGCGAACGCCATTCAGAATTTCATCCGCTTGCAAACACGAGCCGAAACGTTGTCGACCATCATCGGCGGCGTGGATGAACAGGGCAATCCGATCACCTATTGCATGGGGGTGCAAGAAAGCGAGGACCCACGTGATGTTCGCGTGTTGGTCCGCGGCGAAGTCGCTCAGCCCGCGCAGCTGGTTCCGCGTGGATTCCCCAGCGTGCTTCGCGAGGAAGACACACCGAAGATCTCGCCGCGATCGAGCGGACGACTTGAACTGGCTCAATGGATTTCAAGCCGCGACAACCCGCTGACCGCTCGCGTGATGGTGAATCGAATTTGGCAACACTTGATCGGCCACGGCATTGTTCGATCAACTGAAAACTTTGGCACGACCGGTCAGGCTCCCACCCACCCCGAACTGCTCGATGCGCTGGCGATCAAGTTCGTCGAATCAGGATGGTCAATCAAATCGATGGTCCGTGAAATCGCGACGTCACGTGTTTATCGCATGAGCACACAATTCAACCAATCCAACTTTGAAAACGATCCTGATAACGAACGGCTGTGGCGTGCGACACCACGACGGCTGGATGCGGAAGCGATTCGGGACGCGATCCTGTTTGCCTCGGGCAATTTGCAGCTCGATCGCCCGCGGGCGTCCGAGGTGGCCAAGGCGGGATACATGCGAGTCCGTGACGGCAATCTGTTCAACCCGGCTCAATTCATTAGCAGTCGTGAAATGGCGATGGACATGATGAGCGGAGGACCAATGAATCAAGAACGCTTGTTGCGATCACGCCCCGAATTGCAACAAATGATCTTTCGCCAAGCACTCGCAAACCGACGCAGCGGTGGCGATCGACTTGATATGAATGATGCGACGTTCCGCAGCGTCTACCTACCGATCGTGCGTGGCGAAGAGCCTCGCGTTTTGGAAGTATTTGATTTCGCCGAACCGAGCATGATTGTCGGGCAACGCGAAACGTCCAGTACTCCGAATCAATCGCTGTTCATGATGAACAATCCGTTTGTGATGCAGCAATCCGATGCGTTGGCGGAACGCGTGCTTTCGAGCAGCCGGAATCCGGAAGACCAAATCCGGTCTTTGTTCCGTTCGCTATACAGTCGCGATCCCGATGATTCAGAAATCTCCACGATCCGTGCGTTCGCTGACGACTTCCCCGTGGCTGGACTCGCAAAAACGCGTGCCACCAAAACCGTGTCAGCAATTTGCCAATCGCTGATCGCGTCAGCCGAGTTTCGCTATCTGGATTAGCAATCCAATCCCTAATGACGTAGTGCGAGTGATTTTCGGATCGCTCGGCAGAATAGACAAAAGCCTTGACGAGCCGTGGGCCGTAGGGCACCGGGTAACGCGTGGGAGACCCGGCCGCTCACGCGCGAGCGGCTCACTATCGACCTGACATCCGTTTTTCCTTCACCATTCAACCGTTCACAGGGCAATTCGATGACCCCTCTCTTTTCGCGGCGTGCCGCACTGCAAAGCGTTTCGGCTGGATTTGGCTACTTGGCCTTCGCGGGGCTGTCGAGCATGGCGAATGCGAAAACGCCGACGGCGAGCGAAAACCCACTGTCACCCAAACCGCCTCATTTTCCTGCAACGGCAAAACGAGTGATTTTCCTATGCATGACCGGAGCTCCGTCGCATGTCGACACGTTTGATTACAAACCGCAATTGAATGCCGACCACGGCAAAAACGGCCGCTATGGTGGCAAGCTGCTGGGTTCGCAGTGGGATTTCAAACAGCGAGGCGACAGCGGGCTGTGGATCTCCGAACTGTTCCCCAGCGTCGCTCAGCATGCAGATGACCTCTGTTTGATTCGCTCGATGCACTGCAACCAACCGGTTCACCCGGCGGCACAGACTCAGATGCATACGGGAACGGCTCAGTTTGTTCGTCCCTCGATCGGAGCTTGGACGCTGTACGGACTGGGAACCGAGAACGACAGCATGCCTGGTTTTATTTCACTCAGTGCTGCGGCGGGGCAATCGAGCAGTTACGGCAGTGCGTTTTTGCCCGCGATCTATGGCGGAACTCCGATCAACGCCGGAGTTCGCGGCGGTGGCGGAATGGGGCGACGTTTCGGCGGCGGTGGATCGGCGGTTCCCGACATCGAGAACTCGCGCTACACCAGCACGCAACAGCGCAAACAACTCGATTTAATCCAGTCGCTCAATCACGAGAAACTTCGTCGTGATGAACATCAGCCTGGCGTCGAGGGCATTATCGAATCATACGAGTTGGCGTTTCGCATGCAGGACACGATGCCCGAGTTGATGGACGTCTCGGGCGAATCCGACGCGACGCTCAAAATGTATGGTGCCGACGGAGGGGCCACCGAACGTTTTGGCCGTCAATGTTTACTGGCGCGTCGGTTCGTCGAATCCGGGGTGCGGTTTGTTGAAATCAACCATGGCGGCTGGGATCATCACACCAATCTTTCCACCGACTTGCCGAACCGTTGTAACGAAATTGACAAACCGATCGCCGGTTTGCTGAAGGATCTGAAACAACGCGACATGCTCAAAGACACCTTGGTGATTTGGGGTGGCGAGTTTGGACGGACTCCGGCAGCTCAAAATGGCGATGGCCGCGATCACAACAACAAGGGCTATACGACTTGGATGGCCGGTGGCGGCGTCAAAGCAGGCTTCAGTTACGGCGAGACGGACGAACATGGTTACGCGGCCGTCCAAGACAAGTGCCATATCCATGATTGGCACGCCACGATCCTGCATTTGCTAGGGCTGAATCATGAACAATTGACCTATCGTTATGCCGGTCGCGATTTCCGGCTGACCGATGTGCACGGCAACGTCGCAAGCGACATCATCGCTTAGTGGATGATGACATTTCCCGTAGCGGAACTCGTCAAGAGTTTCGTCGGCACTGGGGGTAGCGAAACTCGCCAAGAGTTTCGACCTGTTCGACGATTCACGAAAGTCTTGACAACTTCCGCTACATGTAATTTCCGGTGAAAAAATGGACTATGAATTTTCATGTGACGCAGAGGACACGGTCGCTTTGCGGGCAAACAATCGCTTGCGAAACTCGCTGTAACTGGCGTCTTTAAATTCACTTGCCTTGGCGACGAAGATGAAGAGAAAGGGCTCCGGACACAACAAAACTCCCTTGCGAGTCCGATACACTTTCACGTCTTCATTCTGCCAAGCGTAAGTTCCCAGCGGGGATGCTAACACCACTTGACCGGGGTCCAAGCGAATCGTGCACTGGTAATCTTGCACCAACCCATGGGTTCGCAATTGTTCGCGAATCTTCATTTTGGTGCGGTGCACCATGGCCAGATACAGGCAACTCGAAACGACCATCGCTCCGACGAGCGCAGCAACAAAGCTGAACGGATTCGGAAATCGCCACAGGATCAACGCGATCGCAAACATGCTGCACGCGATCATCGCGAGCGAACCAAAGAACAAGCGAAACGAATGTTGACGTAGCAAGTACTGCGACTCGGCAAACCGCAGTTGCGATTGACTTGCTGCAAAATGAACATCGCCATCGGCGAGAGCAGCGGCGACCGCGTCCGCTGGCGTTGCGACTGGTTGATACGGATTCACGCTGTCGTTCATTGCAGAACCCCACATACAGCCAAATCACCATTCGGGAGCAGTGGCTTGCTTACCACGAGTAATACCTCCATGGCCCTTCACCCGATTCGCCGACGGGAACCTCGACAAAGCCGGAACTTTGTCCTAGTGACACGAGGTCTCCCGAGCCTTGGCTGAAGACCGGTTCGGCAACGCCGTCGGCAACCATTTTGACGATCCGCATCCAATGCAGCGGCAATGTTTTTGAACCCGCTGATTGAAGCCGCACCTGCGTCGCGGGTGGACACCACTGAGTTTGCCCACTCTGTTTGGCCAATAACGGCAACGCAAACCGGCGACACCCCACCACCGCGCTGACCGGATTGCCGGGCAATCCGAGGATCAATTTTCCCTCGGCCGTGGCGGCACCAAGAATCGGTTTGCCCGGGCGAATCGGCAGCCCATGAAAAACTACGTCCCCGCCAACCTCGCGTACCACATCGGGCACGTAGTCATAATCGCCCATCGACACGCCGCCCGTCATCAGGATCGCATCGGATTGATCAAGTGCTGCGGCTAACGATTGCTGCAGCGTTTCGCGATCGTCACGTACATGCTGAACCGCTTGAATGGCGATCCACGGGTTCGGTTCGATTAGCGACGTGAGCGCCACTTGGTTGCTGTTGCGAAGCTGCCAAGGTTGTGGAGTTTCGTCGGCAAACACGCCGACTTCGTCACCGGTCGTGATCACGGTAACACGGACGGGCGAAAACACGCTCGCTTGATAACAACCGAAGTTGACCATCGTCGCACGATGAGCGGCGTTGATCAAAACGCCTGCCGGCAACACCGTGCTACCCGACTTTGCATTCTCACCGGCGCGACGAATGTTCTCACCTGCCAGGGTCGACAACGCCACGTCGCGGAAACGAATCGCGTTCTCGAATTCTTCGGTGTCTTCGCGTTTGACCACCGCGTCGGCTTCGGCGGGAACGATGGCCCCGGTGAAGATACGAACGAGCGAGCCTTCGGACATCGCCGGCGGAGGCGAACCGGGGACACTTTCGCCGTGAACGGGGATTGTTTCGCCGGGACGCAGGTCGGACAACCGGATCGCGTAACCATCCATCGCGGAAACATCCGCCGCAGGGCTGTCGCGATCGGCGGTCACCGGTTTCGCCAACACACGACCGAGACATGACGGACACTCGGCATCCACCCCAGCAACCCTTAATCGATCGGCAATCGCGGCAATCGCCTCGTCGGGCGAGTTAAATGCAAATTTCTTAGCGGACATCCGTCAAATCTTCAGGAGTATTAACATTGTGACAACCACTCGCGGGCAACGTCACGCGATGATGATCTTGTGAACCAAGCCAACGAAACAAACTACGATTCTCGGACTGAGCCAACCGCTGCAGTGGATCCGCGAAACGAACGGGATAAATCCCAACAAGCGGCTGCACCCGATCCGATTCCGCCACGGTGATCTCGTCTGCCGTTTGCCATTGATGCACCAAGCCGCTTAAGTGGTCCGCCGTCAACCGCGGCATATCCACCGGCGCAACCAAACATGCCGCAAAACCATGACGATCGGCGTACTGTAGCGCTGCGGCGATTCCGGTCGCCGGACCACGATGAGCGACCGGATCGTCGATCGTTTCCACTGAATGATCGATCGACGTGCGTCCGCTAACCACGACGTGGTCACACAAAGTTGATAACCGATCGATCGCATGCAGCAAAAAGGAAGTGCCATCGGCGTGGACGAGCGACGCCTTGTCGCGTCCCATACGCAGCGATTGCCCGCCACAGAGCACCACCCCAAGTAGCCGCCGAATCGATCGTTCGGAGTCCGAAGAATTCAACAGACTAGCTCACTGAATCGTCGTGCTTTTCCAGCACATCTTCGACCCAAGTCCGAGCACGCATCATGGTCGGAAAACCGATGGTGGGGGCCGAGACGAGCGCGACGTGACGCAGTTCATCGGGCGTACACCCGGCTTCGAGTGCCTTGCGAGTGTGAGAATGGGCGGCACCTTCGAGACCCGCGCCCAGCGAGATGGCCAGCTTGACGAGTGCCACATCACGCGGTGACAACGGGCCTGCGTTCCTCGCCTCTTCGCCAAACGATTCATACGCCTGCATGTACTCGGGATAACTTTTATGCATCTGTTTGTACGGCTTTGGAATCATCGACTCGCCTTTCCTCTTATTTAAGATAAATTGAATTTCAACAGCGACTGGACAAGCGAGTCCATCGTATACGGATCCGCCTCGCACGTGACGGTGCACCCGAGATCACGCACCGTCTGTGACGTGATCGGACTGAGACTTGCGATCTTCGCCTGCTTCATCGATTCGCCCAACATGCGATGCACGCTTTCGGCGGTGGCACTGCTAGTCAACGTGATCCAATCGATCCGGCCGTGTTGTGCCGCTTGTAAAATCTTGGCGTCGGGGGTTGTCACATCGGTGTGCGAATAGGCCACCACCTGGGTCACATCAGCACCGGCCTGCGCGAGCGATTCTTCGAGAATGTCACGACCACGACTGGCCCGCACCAAGACGACCTGTTTGCCCGACACATGACCACGTAATTCATCGACCAATGATTCGGCACGAAAGTCTTGGGGAATCCGATCGGCATGCAGATAGAAATCGGCGAGCGCGGCAGCCGTTTTTTTTCCTACACACGCCAATTGGACGCCCGCAAAAATTCGCATGTCGTGTCCCAACTCGAGCACCCGATCCAAAAAGTACTGAACGCCATTGCGGCTGCAAAAAATGACCAAGTCTTGATCGGCAAGCGACTCGATCGCCGCATCCACCTCCGCCCAATCCTGGGGCGGCCCAATTTGGATCGCCGGTTGAACCAGCACGGTCGCACCGAGGTCACGTAGCGGCGTGGCGAGTTCTTCGGCTTGATCGATGGGCCGCGTGACTAACACCGTTTGACCGAACAGCGGTCGTTGCTCGAGCCAATTTCGCGTTTCGGTCAATTCCGCGACTGGACCGATGATCACGATCACGGGCGGGCGGATCTTGTTGGCCGGGCTCAATCGGTCCGCCACCTCGTCCAAACGACAGCGAAACGTTTGTTGGTCATGGTGGCTACAGCGGCGGACGATCGCCACCGGCGTGTCGGGGGATTTGCCATTGTCGATCAGCGATCGCGTCCAAACCTCGGCCGTCGTGACCCCCATATAGATAACCAGGGTGCCTGGGAAATGGGCCAGCGCCTGCCAATCGAGCGCCGATTCGGTCTTCCCCGGCTCCTCGTGTCCGGTAACCAAAGCGACCGCCGAGGCAAGTTTTCGATGGGTAATTGGGATCCCGGCATACGATCCAGCGGCCAATGCAGCCGTAATTCCGGGAACAATTTCGTAAGAGATCCCGGCATCGGACAACGCCTCGACCTCTTCGGCCGTGCGGGCAAAAACGGCCGGATCCCCTCCTTTGAGCCGAGCGACGATGCGTCCGTTTCGAGCATGCTTGAGCATCTCGTCAATGATCTCGTCCTGACGCCAAATCCTTTGCTGGCCATGCTTTCCGACGCAAATGTGCTCTGCCGAAGGGGCGTGCGAGAGCAATTCAACATTGCTGAGCCCGTCATACAAAACGACATCACTGCGAGACAGGAGCTCAGCCCCCCGCAACGTCAAAAGCCCAGGATCACCTGGGCCGGCACCGATCAAATACACCATGCTGTTCATAGTTTGATTTTCACCTGAAAAGTTGACTATGGACAGATGGCAGACAGCTTGGCATACTACCGAGCCTTCAATTCCCTTCTTTCCGATGATGGACGCCCACGAGAGCGCGATAAACCGAAGATGCCAAACACCGAAAGTTCAAAGAAACG
>NZ_JBFHFD010000431.1:0-7461 GCF_041583735.1 Novipirellula sp. | reverse complement strand
GTCGATCGCTATCGTCAAACTCACGACGTTGTGATCCTGGGCGAAACGCCAATCGACACCCGAGCAGCCTATTTGCGTCATCTGCTGCATCATCTTGGTGCCGATTACCGCGGCATCGCTGATGCCGATCTGCAGTTGGCCCTGGTCGATCGTGTTTGCGACAACGATCCACCCAATGACGGGTTGTTGATCATTGTTGATGAAGCACAAGCGCTCAGCGCCGAAGTGCTTGAGGCGATCCGCATGTCGACCAACATCCAAAGCGGCGGACAACCTCGCGTGTTTGCCGTTGTGGTGGGCGGAGTCCGGCTTGATGACACGCTTGCTGCTCCGTCGATGGAGCCGTTTTCGCAACGCATCGCCGCCCGTTGTTACTTGCACCCCATGAATGCGGACGAGACGCGACACTACGTCACCGAAACAATCCAGTGCTGTGGTGCCGATCCGGCCGCGACGATTACCGACGAAGCGCTCGCCGCTGTGCACCATGCTTGTTGTGGCGTGCCGCGTCTGGTCAACCAAATCATGACCGAAGCGATTGATATCGCCGAAGCTGCCGACGAATCTTTGATCACCGACCACACGATCGACCGCGCCTGGGCTCAACTGCAACAATTGCCAAGCCCGATGATCGAAGCCCCCGGTGTGAAACAGCAAGGAGCCCCGGTTGAATTTGGCGAGCTCGACGAACTTGATTCAAGCCCATTGGCTAATATCGCTTCCCGAGGCGAAGTCGACACCCTCGACGAACAGGAAGCATTGGCTGCGGATGAGTGTGAATCCGACGCTGAAGTCGCCTGTGAAAATTCGGCAGACGTTGCTTCAGATCCGTCGGACGATCATCACGACTTGGTCGCTTCGACGATGCGAGAAAACATGCTCAGTGCCGAGATGTTTTCCGATGGCGATGGCGAAGGCATGGCCAAAGGCGAGACTCAATACCATTCGCTCGTTTCGTTTCCGGTTTCGAAAGTAAGCAGCCTTGCCGAACGTCGCGTCACGGTCAAAGACCCTAGCGTGATCTTTGGTGAATTTGATGACGAAGAAGAGGTTTGTCTCAAAGGCAGTGCGAAAACCACCGCTCCGATTCGGGACCAACCTCCCGCAACTCAGCCCGTGGCGTCGCAGCCGGCTGTCGATGAATGCGACCAGGATCATGCGACCGAGTTTGCTGCCTCGGGGGAAATTTCATGCGATTCCTATTGCTCGGACAATCGATGCGATGATCTCGAATCGATGTTGCATCAAGAGATCATTGGCATCGCCGACATGGCATCCGGCGCCAATTTCTTTGCACTGCACGAAGCATCCGATCCGCAGTGGGCGGATTCGCAAAACGAGGAAGTGGCTGATTTGGAATTGATCGCCGACGAAGTCGAAGAATCGCCAGCCACGCTGCGGTTGAATCGCGACGACAACGCGGGCGATGCCGATTCGTGTGAACCGGAAACCTATATCCGCAAGGATCTTTCGGAAGGTTCGCTGCGATTGACCGTTCGTGACGACAGTGATTTGTTAGTCATCGAAGAAGACGTCGATCTATCTCGCTCGCCAAAATCGACCTACTTGGATCGCAACGAAAGCGAAGTGTCAGTCGACTTCCACAGCATGCTGCAGCGGATGCGAACCGGCAGCGAAGTTTAGGCAGGTGAAGCAATGTCGCTCTCTCAAATCGCTCAGTGGATGATTCAGATTCGTCAGCAGGATCAGCGGACGCCGGCATTGATTCTGCCAAAGCGTTTTGGAATGCGAGCGGCCTTTTATGAGTCGCTTGGCAATGCGTTTGTCGATGCAGGAATCCGCCAAGTGCGATTCGACGTTTTGCGTCCGATCGGCGGTCTTTGGCAAGCGACGTCCAACCGCCTGTTTGCGTTTCAGGCGAGCCGGATCAACCGCGTCCTTTCGCGTGGTAATCACGAGGGGCGTCACCTTCATTTGGCCTGGACCGCCGCGATCGCGCGACCGTGGACCGATGACGCGCCGCGAGACACCGATTTTGTGGTGGGGATCGCCGACACCTCCGCCGCGTTGCCCTGCTGGATCACTCCGATCGGAATTTCGGAATCGGCGGCATAGCAGGGTCGCAAATTGAACCAGCGGCGCTACAATCTGTGTTGAAAATTCCGTGGGTGACTGGTCCCGAATCGCTGATTCGAGGGATGTTAGTTTGCCTGGTTCGTCCCTTTCAGCCCCCGTTCGATCGCCGTTGTCCGAAGCCGCTAACCCTTCATCGAATCCTACACAGGATCGTCGCTGCCGCGTGTTGGTAGGGGTGTGTACGTACAACGAAGCCTCGAACATTGCGACGATGATCGAGCGGTTGCGGGCGTCGCTGCCCCAAGCGGATCTGTTGATCGTCGACGATAACTCACCCGATGGCACCGCAGGAATCGCGTTAGATTTGGCTCGCGTCGATCCTCAGGTACGCGTCATGGTTCGCGAGCATGAACGGGGCCTCGGCAGTGCGATCCGTTGTGCGATGTCCGCTGCGATCGAGCATTCGTATGACTATTTTTTGAATCTCGATGGGGATCTCAGTCATGATCCCGCCCAATTGCCAACGTTGCTCGAGCGCGCGACTGTGAATCCCGAAATCGATGTCGTCGTGGGGTCTCGCTATGTGTCCGGCGGCAAGATCGTTGGATGGCCGCTGCGTCGACGGATCATGAGCCGCATGGTCAATTCGTTTGCCACGCTCTGTTTGCGATTGCCGGTCAAAGATTGCAGCGGTTCGATGCGGTGCTATCGCGTCGATTCGCTCTGCCGCTTGAATCTCGGCGATTGGAATTGCCGAGGCTACGCGTTGCTCGAAGAGCTGCTCGTGCTGTTGGATCGCCGCGATGCCGTGATGGCCGAGGTGCCGATCACCTTTACCGAGCGTCAGCGAGGCCAAAGCAAGTTGACGTTTCGCGAAGCCGCCCGCTCGGCGTTTCAAATCTTCCGCTTAGCGTTTAAGTGATCCGGTTTCGCCTTGGATGATCGCCTCGAACGCCGCGATGGTGTTGGCGTCGCCTAACCGAGTCAAATTCTCTCGCAGGATCACATCTTCGGCGGTGCGAATGAAGCGTTCGTACTTCACCAATTTCTCGCGGTCATTCAAGCTGTTTTGGTTCGCGTCAGCGAGCTCGCGGTACTTGGCATAATCGGGATGGGATTCGATCGCATGGATAAAGTCATCGCTGCGATCGGTCATCAACTCAATCCCGATCGGGTTAAGTGGGTTGGCGAGTGCCGGCCATTTGCCTCGCAGATCGTTGGCGATTTTGCGTCTCAGCGATGCACTGTTATCGGTGGTCGTGGGACGTGATCGACCGCGTCCGCGAGGTCGGCGTTCGTCCTTTTTGCGTTCTGCCGCCTCCAAGCGATGTTCGCCTTCGAGTTCCAGTTGCGCTGACAAACCCTCGAGCACTGCACGGTCCGACGGAGTAGCATATTTCAGGAGTTCGCTATACTCCAGATCCCGCGGCAGCAAGTCGGGATGTTGGTCATCTTGAAAACCACTCTCTTCGCCCAGGAATTCTCCTGAGGTCTTGATCGGCAAGTCGATCGTATCGCTTTTCAAGATGGTGTAGGCGTGCGCTTCTTCGAACGAAACCACGCCATCGTTGTCATAGTCGGGCGGGTCGACCGGTTGATTCAGTCGCGTTCGTCCCGCAATCGCCTCCCAGAAATAGGTGCTGTATTCGACGTACGAGGCTTCGTCGATATCGGGAGTGCATCCGGCAGCGGGGCGATCGTGAACGGTGGCAAAGAAGCCACTTCGCTTTTGTGACGAGCGGCCTTTGTCCGGATCTCCTTCGTTGTACACCAGTCGAGCAAAACCGCCCGCGTGACACTGCACCATGATCGTCACCACGCTGACCCCTTCAGGCAATTGGTCCAGCATTTTTGACAACTCGCTGACCGTGATCTTGGTGTGGTTCCAAAGCGAGATCGAAGTGTTGTAGGGTTGATTGCGAGTCTGGCTTTCGCTGCCGTGGGCAGTGACGTACAGCACCAACCGGTCACCCTTCTCCATCGTCGAACCGACATCATCAAACCACTTTTGGATGTTTTTCGGCGCTGTCGAACCGCGGACGTTGTCAATGCTATGGTTGCGGTACGACAGTCCGAGGTCGCGTTGGCTTCCAAAAAATTCGGCCATCAACTGATTGGCTTTGGGTATCGATGTTCGATCGATCACCTGCAGGTCGTCGTCAGGATGGTCGCCATCCGAAAAATAGATGTCGTTCTCGTTTTCATCCAGACCACGATCCTTCAGCAATCGCTGAAAGAACAGCACGTTGCGTTCGAGCGAGGCTTGGTTTCCCGACGGCGAGTAGCCACCGCCAAGCGTCAAGAAGAGGTCCGCTGCCGTCGCCGACGCCAAAGTGGCAGACGAGGAGGCGGCCAGAATCAGACCAGCCAAGGCGGCACGACGCAGACATCTCATTAAATGGATTCCAAATGGGGAAATTGTCGTAGCGGATCGAGCTAACGATCCACGACGCAGGAGTGTGAGTTCCCGTGTTAG
This sequence comes from Novipirellula sp., assembly GCF_041583735.1. Classification (NCBI taxonomy): domain Bacteria; kingdom Pseudomonadati; phylum Planctomycetota; class Planctomycetia; order Pirellulales; family Pirellulaceae; genus Novipirellula; species Novipirellula sp. The sequence goes on along the minus strand of NZ_JBFHFD010000431.1, from coordinate 2,948 downwards.
GGTTTGGCCAAGTCGATGGCGACCAGTTCTTTGTCGTTACGCACGTAGGCGGTTTTGTTGGCGTAAGCCGGATGGCTCCATACGACTTTGCGTCCGAAGGCGGTTTGCGTGGGCTCGATCACTTTCACTTGGCCTCGCGAATGATAACCATCGGCGTCCATGTCAGCGACCGAAAAATGGCCGTCTTCGCCAAACAAGAAATAGTGTCCACTGGGCGTATGCCGAGTGACGAAGGCGGTTCCGGCATTAAGACGTCGTTCGTGACCGGGACGAACCGGTTCGTAGGTTTGCCAAAGTCGCTCACCATCTTCGACCTTCGCAGCAACCAACGCCCCGAGCGTTTCATCGGTTCCAAACATCAACCCCTCGTGAATCAGGGGCGTCATCGTGGAAACACTCAGTGACATTTTGGGTTCCCCGGCCCAAAGTTCCGTCACGCTAGGTTTATCGGCGTCGAGTTTCAACATCAGCGATTTGTCTTTGATTCCGCTGGCAAACAAGTAGTCGCCACTGCGCTGAGGTCGGCTGATCGACATGCCGTAATCGGGAACGAGCGGGACGGTCCAATAGGTCTCGCCTGTTTTCGGATTCAGTGACGCTACCGCTTGCGGATGCCATGCAATCAACTGAGTCGTGCCGCCCGCCTGGATGATCGATGGCGGACAATAACCGGCGTCAGTGCTGGAGAGAGCTTTCCATTTCACCTCGCCGCTGTTGCGGTCAAACGCGACCACCGCTTGACCCTCGCCGCCTACCATCGTCACGACCATGTCGTTCACCACCAGCGGATGTGCGGCGAATCCCCACGTCGGAGTTTCGGCGTTGAATTTTTTAGGCAAGTTGATATGCCACTTAACCGTTCCGCTCTCTGCATCCAGAACCGCCAAGTCGCCCTGTGCCCCCAGAATGGTAACGATCCCGTCGACCACCGTCGGGGTCGTTCGTGGACCTACTGGGTAGCTGATTCGGTAGCTGGATGGATATTCATATTTCCAAATTTGTTTACCGGTAGTGGCGTCAAGACAGAGCAGCCGCTCGTTCCCTTCGAGTTCCGGTTTCGCACCCGGTTCCTCGACGAGCGTTCCCTTGGTCCGTTTGTAATCCATCACATAGATGCGGTCTCCGACGACGGCGGGACCCGCGTAGCCACCCTCCACTGGTACCCGCCATTTGATCGGCAGTCCATCGGCGGGAATCGAATCGATCACTCCTGTTTCGTTGTAATTGCCGTCACGGGTTGGGCCCATCCATTGCGGCCAGTCGTCAGCCGAGGCAAAATTCGCTGCCAGCACGCTGGTCGCAGCAAGCGTCAACAAGGATCGAATCGTTATCGCTGCAGTGTCCAAAATCATCACGTCGGGTCCAAGAGTTGCGGAGCAAAAAGGGGGGGCATACATGCCGGTCGCGGGATGAACGCGACCGGCTAAATCGTCAGCGACATTCTAAGCGAAATAAAGTATCCAGGGCTGAAGTCAAAAATGCAGAATCGAGAATCTTCGACAAACGAGTCCATCGCAAAAAGCAAAAAACGGGACGCGTCGCCTCGTCCACTACCGCAAACGCGAGATGAATCGCTGCACTAGCGAGCGTAACGAGGGTCGGTTTTACGGATGATTTCATTGATTCCCGTTTGGTTGAATCCTTTGTAGCCATCGTCACGCTGCAGGATTTCTAAGTGCGATCCGATGCTGCCCGATTTGCGGAACCGCTCGGCTTGCTCGGCCGTGATCACACCTTCATTCGCCGCTTGTTCGATCCGCCCGTCTGCAACGGGCCACATCTCTCCCTGCGTAAACGCCTGTTTCAGGAAATCAAAATCGGTGAACGGTGCCATCGTTTGGATGCCGCGCTCGGCCAATTGAGTCCGTGCGGCATCAAAATCGAATTGGCATTCCAGATGATGCATGCCCGCTTGCAAAACGGCTTCGCCGTGCAGTTTGCACCACAGCCCGACAGTGCCAAGTTGATCGCGGGGCGGCAACGGTTCGTGAGCAAAATCGCCCGAAACCTCTTCAGCAGTCAAATCGACGTCGGCAAAAATGACCACTCCGGTTGCGGGTTGTTCTAACACCTGAGCTCCCCAACCCGCTTCGGCTCCTCCGTAAAACCGTTCACGACACTGAAACCCGAGTTGTTCCAGCAGCGAGATCAAGCGAGTAAAGTGCTTGCGGCTGCTGCGGTAGGTGTGGTGGTCATGGTTGGCCCAGCCGAGTCCAAGTTCGTCTTGGCGTGATTTTTGAACACGCGCTGCCTGGTTGCGGCTTTCCCAGTAACGGCGTTCGGCGGCAAAGAACAAATCGCAGGTGCGATCTTGGCCCAGGTCCACTTTGGCCGCAGCGACCAGCTCGCTTGCATGGGCAAAGCCCTCTTCGTCCGAAGCAAAGTCACGTTGCCGTAACAAGAACGCTTCCTGGTGTGTCAGGATCGCATCTACGTTGATCTCGGCCGATTCACTCGGTTTGAAACCGACATCCCCGTGCCGCTCGGCCACCCAAAACTCTGTCGACTCGGTTTCCGAAACGCACGCGAGTCGAAGTGACGAATAGGGCCGTCCTTGGATCGGATTCGTCACGCGATGAGCGACGAGGAAATCGACTACCGATTCGACTTGGATGGTCAGTCGTCGTTTAGAGAAGCTCCCTAGTACCACATCAGGAAACAAGCCGTCGGGGTGCTGCCAAATCGCGTCGCCAGGTTCATGTCGTAATTGGAAACCTGATTGCGACAGCAGCGATTCGGTTTCCACGGAAAACGGCAGCGAAATGTGATCGAGCCAATCGCTCAATCGTGTCCCAGTTTCCGCTAACATCCGTGTCTGCAAGTTGGCGACAAAGCGATTGTCACGCACAAACTCTTCGGTCCATTGATCGATCCGCATGGCGGCTTGTGGCTGACATTTCCAATCAAATTCCGACAATGATGATTTCGGCATGGTCATCGGGCTCCGC